>JBAVTZ010000101.1:0-13627 GCA_049696515.1 Candidatus Cybelea sp.
GACGTATGGCTCCCGGAGGTAGGGCACCACCGAGAGGCTATCGATCAGATGCAAAGAGAGTTCGTCGGCCGATTTTGCTCCGGTGAGATTGAAACGGCGATTGGCTTCGAGCACGCGCGTTCCATACCGGGCGAGCGGTTCAATTAACCGGTTTTCGACGCCGGCCGCTTCGAGCAGCGTTTCGAGCGAACTCACACGGCCGAGGGTTCGAGCTTGCGCCCCCGCTCGCGCGCATCTTTGTGGAGAAAGAGCGCCACAATCGCGACGTCCGAGGGCGTGATGCCGGGTAATCGGCCGGCCATCCCCAGCGTGCGCGGGCGTTGAGTAGCAAATTTTTCGCGAGCTTCTCGCGAGAGCGCCCGGATCGACTCGTAATCGAAATCAGCGGGGATCGTTAAGCGTTCCGTTTTCGCCGCCTTGGCGATGGCTATTTCCTGACGACGCACGTAGCCTTCGCATTTGATCTCGATCGCAAGCCGTTCGCCGATCTCGCGCGCGAGCGGCGGTTCGAAGCACTCGGCGACGGCTTCAAAGCCCAGATCCGGCCGTCGCAAAGCATCGGCGACCGTGCTGCCGCCGTCGAACTGCTCGCCTCCGATTGCCGCCGCGCCCAACCGCCTGCTCTCGGCGCGCTTACGCGCTGTGCTAAGGGCGGCACGCCGCTCTTCGAACGCTTCCCAGGCCGCATCGTCAACTAATCCGATTGCGCGCCCAATCGGCGTGAGCCGCAAATCGGCGTTATCGTGGCGCAAAATAACGCGGTGCTCGGCCCGCGAGGTGAGCATTCGGTACGGTTCGTCGACGCCTTTGGTGACCAGATCGTCTACCAGCACGCCGATATACGCTTGCGCGCGCGTCAATCGAAGGGGCTCGTCGCCGCGCGCAGCCCGAGCTGCGTTGATGCCCGCCAGTAATCCTTGCGCGGCCGCTTCTTCGTAACCAGAGGTGCCGTTGAGTTGCCCGCAGTGGTAGAGGCCATGAATACGGCGCGTTTCCAACGTTTCGTACAACTCGGTTGGCGGTACCATGTCGTATTCAACCGCGTAACCGGCACGCACCATCTCGCACGACTCCAGTCCCGGCAGCGTTCGCAGCATTGCAAGTTGGATTTCCGCCGGCAGCGACGTAGAAAAGCCCCCGACGTAAAGGGTGGGTTCGTCCCAACCCTCCGGTTCGATGAAAATCTGATGGGTCGGGTTATGGGCGAACTTCACCACTTTGTCTTCAATCGACGGACAGTATCGCGGACCGATACCGCGGATCAGATCGAGCCCGTACAAGGGAGAGAGGCGCAGATTTTCCCGCACCAGCGCGTGCGTGCGCGCGTTGGTTTCGGTCAAATAGCAGGGCAGCTGCGGCCCGGCAAAACGGGCTTCGCCGGTGTAGGAGAAGAGCAACGGCCGCGGACTGGGTGGCTGCAGCCGCATCGCACCGTAGTCGACACTCGTCTTGTCGATCCGGGGTGGGGTTCCGGTCTTCAGCCGCTGCGTCGGAAAACCTAGACGGCGCAGCGCCGCGGCCAAGCCCAGCGCCGGCAGCTCGCCGAACCTTCCCTCTGAGCGGACCACACCGCCTTGAAAAGACTTGCCGCCCAGAAAAGTCCCGGTCGCAAGAATCACCGTGCGGCCAAAATAGCGGTTCCCGTCGCTGCATAGCGCGCCCCGAACCGCGCCGCCCTCGACGATGAGATCCTCAACCATCCCCTGGGCGATGGTGAGGTTCGGTTGGGCTCGAAGCAGACGACTGGCCAGGTGGGCATATGCCGGTTTGTCCATCTGCTGGCGCAAGGCCCGCACCGCCGGGCCTTTGCTCTCGTTCAGAAAGCGAGCGTGCAGGCTGCAGCGGTCGGCCATGGCGCCCATCGCTCCGCCGAGCGCGTCGATCTCGCGAACGAGTTGGCCCTTTGCGCTTCCGCCGACCGACGGATTGCAGGGGAGGGTGCAGATCTTTTCGGGATCGCCGGTTACGAGCAACGTCGGCACGCCGAGGCGCGCCGACGCCAGTGCGGCTTCGACGCCGGCATGACCGCCGCCGACGACGATCGTGCCGACATCGTCGCGCATCAGCTAGGTTGTCGCGGTGGCCGCGGGCGGCTCCAGATGCTCGAGGTGCGACCGCAAACGGAATGAAAACGCGATCATGATAATACCGAAGACGATTGCGTATGCGGCGATCAGCCAGATTAGCGCGAGCGCGCCGGCGAGCGGAAACCAAACCATCAGGATTCCAAAAACGATCGAGGCGATGCCGCCCAGGATCAGCCAAAACTCGTTCGGGATTACCTTACGCAGCCGGATAGCGGCGATGATCTCCAAAATTCCGGTAATGAACGCCCACGCCGCGATTGTCAAGTACAGCGCCAGCAGGGTGATTCGAATGTCGTAGAAGGTTATTGCTGCGATCAAAATTCCAACGATGCCTTCGATCAAAAACGGCCACCATTGCTGCTTTGCTTCAGCGGCGCGCACGGTGGCGATAATCGCAAAGATGCCGTCTACCAAGGCATAGGCGCCGAAGAGAATGCCGATCGCGAGGATCGTTGCCCCAGGCCAAATGAAGGCTAAAATCCCGAAGATAACCGCCACGATCCCGCGGATAAGCATTGCCCACCAATTGCGTGCCAGCACTTGAGCCATCGGTGCCTCTAAAGCTGTCATCTATTCTGCCTCCATAGCGTTACTGTAAGATTTTGCCGTCCGTCAGCACGACGCGGTGCACCTGACAGAGATCCGGATGCCATCCCTGCCAGGGCAGGCCGACGAGCGCGCTTTCGAGGTGGCTGCTAATCCGGGCGCCCCCCGCGAAGGTTCCTCGGTCCCCGAAGAGCGCGTGTTGCCCGAAGAGCGTGTTGCCCGTGGCAGTGGACCAGAAAGTCGACCTCGGTCGCCGGCGAGTGGTGGTTGCTGAAAAACACAACGTGGATGCCGCTAGTTAAATCGCCCTGTTGGTTGACCACGCACCTTTGGAGCGTCACCCCGAAACCCGAAGTGACCTGTGCCCACGGCGCAGGCTTAGTACGAGTGCCCATTGGCGAGATAGACGCGTTGGACCGCGCAGTTCTTCGGCGTCGGACCGTTCCAGGGTTGTCCGGTAAGCGCGTTATTGAGATTGTGATTGATCTGCGATCCGCGGGTGAATGTGCCCTTGTCGATCAGAATGTACTTGTGTCCCATGTAGTGGACCAGAAAATCGACCTCGGTCGCGGGCGAGTCATGGGTGTTGTAGTAGACGACATTGATGCCGTTGGTCGAGCCGTTCGACCCCTGGTTGACCACGCAGCTGACAATCGTGACGCCGTACTTCGAACCTAGACGCGCCTGCGCCACCGCCGGCATAACGAGAACCAAAAGAACGGCTAACGTCCCGAACGCGCGTTTCATTCCGGTAGGCCTCCTCATTTTCCAATACAAAAACGGGCAAAAATTCCCTCAACTACCTCTTCGGCGGCTACCTGCTCGCTTACATGCCCAAGCGCGGAAAATGCGTGCTGGAGTTCGGTCGCGGCAAAATCGATGGGCTCATGCGCTTCCAGCGCGTGGGAGGCTCGCGCCAACGCTTCGGCCGCCGCGTTTACGGCGTCGAACTCGTGCAGCGCGACGAGATGCGGCCGGGCCGCATCGAATTGCTCGCCGCCCCAGCCGGTTTGGGCGATTGCGCGAAAGAGCGTCGCCAGCGTCCGTTGGTCGCGAACGCTGCCGACGATTGCCTGCGGATCGTTTATCTCGTCGGCCCCGCGTCTGCCGATGTCCGCTTTATTCAGGAATAGGATCCGATCCACGTCGCGCGTTCTTTCCAACAGGCTTAGCGCGTCCGGGTTCAGCGGCTGCGACCCGTCAATGACGACCAGCGCGATCCTGGCCGCTGCCAAGGCACGCTCGGTGCGCTCGATGCCGGAGGCTTCGAGCCGATCGGCGTGGGCGCGGATGCCGGCGGTATCGACCAGCCTAACCGGTACGTCCTCGACCAGCAGCGTCTCCTCGATGGTGTCGCGAGTGGTCCCAGGAAGCTCGGAGACGATCGCGCGGTCCGTGCCGAGCAACGCATTGAGCAGTGAAGATTTCCCCGCGTTTGGAGGGCCGACGATTGCGACGCCGAGGCCTTCGCGCACTAACCGCCCGAGCTCACCGTTGCGCCGTAGGCGCTCGAGATCGGCGAGAAGCGGCGTCAGCCGCCCGCGCAATGCCTGCCGGTTCGGCTCAGCAACCTCCTCGGGAAAATCGATCGCGCCGGCGAGCTCTTCGAGCAGATTCGCAAGTGAAGAGCGCAAGGCTCGGACCTCATCGGCGAGACCCCCACCGAGATTAGCCAGCGCCGCACGCGCCGCCGCGCGCGTTTCGGCGTCGATGACGTCGGCGACTGCCGCGGCGGCATGTAAGTCCATCTTGTCGTTGAGGAAGGCGCGTCGGGTGAACTCACCGGGCTCGGCGAGTCGCGCGCCGCACGTAAGCAACGCGCGCATAACCTCGCGAGCGACAACCGGCGAGCCATGGATCTGCAACTCGAGCATCTCCTCGCCGCTGTAGCTCCGCGGTGCCGGAAAGTGGATTGCGAGTGCCTCATCGAGCGGCTCGCCCCGCTCATCGAGGATGGTCGCGCGGGTAGCGACGCGAGGGCGCAGCCGCGATTTCGTTTGGACTAGGCGCTGAATAAGCGCGGGGACTGCCGGGCCGCTGACGCGGACCACCGCGACCGCCCCTTTACCTGGCGGCGTTGCGATCGCGGCGATCGTATCGGTGAGCGTAGACTCCGTTTAGCGGGTGCTCACTTAGGAAAGATGACGACTCTCCGTTCAGGCTCCTCTCCCTCCGACTCGGTGCGCACGGTCTCCGAATCGGCGAGAGCGAGGTGAACGATCTTGCGCTCTGAGGGAAGCATGGGCTCGAGCTTCTGCGGTTTGCGCTCGCGCACGCAGCGTTCGAGCGTCGCCAGTGCCAGACTCTTGAGCTGATCGGCGCGATGGGCGCGATAGCCTTCGGCATCGATGGCATAGTAGCGCCGGTTATTGCGAACGCCGGCATTGAACACGTTGTTGAAGAGCAGATTGAGGGCTTCGAGGGTGTTGCCGTGGCGGCCGATCAGCATCGCGAGGTGCGGACCGGCGATCTCCAGGTACTCGCCCTCCGGACGACTCAAGTAGCGAATGTCAACCGGCACGACTCCCATCCGATCGAGAATCTCGCGCAAGAGATCGCGCGCCGGCTTGGCTTCCTCGGGCACCTCTTGGGACTCGGGCGCAGTCGACGGAACGCGACGGACATCGCGACGGCGTCTGCCACCCCCGCTCCCGCTTCCTCCGGACTTGCCGGGCATAGGCCGATCGCGTACGTCGGCGGGCTGTTCTTCAAACTCGAAATCGTCTTCGTAAAGCATACCGGTTGACCTAAGCCCCTTTTTTGTTCTTCCGCTTGGATCGCGCTGAGCGCCCCGGTCGGGCGGGGTTCGGCTTTGCGACGCCGTTGCCGCTGGGAGCGGCTTTTCCAGGCAGAGCTTTTGCGGCCGCCGCCCCGTCGGCGACCTCGTCGGTGATCACGTGCTCGCTATCGATGAGCGCGAGCGGCTGGTGGTAGCGGCGCAGGAGATAGAACTGCTGCGCCATCGTAAAGATATTGTAGGCAAACCAATAGAGCACCATCGCGGACGGCCAGCCATATCGCCAGCCTAGAAACCCAAGCATGAGCGGCGAGATCACCGCCATCATGCGCTGCGTCTGGGCCTGCTGCGGATCGGTCGCCGGCATGCTGACGTAGCGAACGCTCAGATACATCGAGAGCGCATAAAGCAGGATCAAGACAAGGTCCGGCATGGCAAGGCTCGCGGCGAGGATCGGCTTGCCAAAGATTACCATCGGGGAAGAAGCATGCGTGATCGCGCTGCCGACCCACAGCCAGTTCTCCTTTGCGAAGTGCGTCCGATGATTGAGCACCACGTAGTAGACGCTGATAATGACGGGATACTGGACTAACATCGGCCAGCACCCGGCGAACGGATTGACCCCCTGCTCCTTGTACAGCGCCATCGTCTCTTGCTGAAGCTTTTGGCGATCGTCTTTGTAGCGCGCCTGGAGCCGCTTGAGTTGAGGCGCAATCTTCTGCATTTTTAGAAATGCCTTGAACTGCGCCGTGTTGAGCGGCCAAAAGACCAGGCGAATTAGCGCCGCGAGAATGACGAGGCTCCAGCCAAGATTCCCGATAGGTTTGTCGATCGCCAGGACGATTGCGTAGAGCGCGTTGACGATTGGTTCGAGCCATGAAATGGCGAGCAGGAGGTGCAACGCTTACCTCGATCCGGCGTGCGGGAGGGCCGAAGAATCGCAAGCTGCGGGTACGAAATCGACGCCGCCGGGATTCCAAGGGTGGCAGCGGGCGAGGCGCGCTAGCGCAAGCCACAGGCCGCGCAAAACGCCATGCTCGAGTATCGCCATCAGCGCGTACTCCGAGCAGCTAGGGTAAAAGCGGCAGGCCCGGGGCAGGAGGGGTGAGCAAGCGACTTGATAGAGCCGGATGAGCGCGACAAAGAGAAGGCGCATGCGTCCTACTACACGTGCCCGAGTGCCGAGGTTACCTCGGCCGCGAGATCGCCGAACGCGGCGCCGCCGGCAAGCGGGCGGGCCACGACGAGTAAGCGCATTGCGCGCGACTGCGCGAGTGCATCCTGAACGATTGCCGCCAGCCGGCGGCGGAGCTTGTTGCGGACCACGGCCTTTCCGATCGATTTGCTTACGGTGATACCTACGAGCGAGCCGAGATCGCCGGGAAGAGGATCGCTACGATAAATAATGAGGCTCTGGGTGGAAGTGCGTCGCCCTTGCCGGCGCAAACGAGCAAAATCTGCTTGCCGTCGCAGACTCGCGAAGCGCCGCATCAGACGGTGAGGCGATGACGCCCCTTCTTTCGACGACGAGCCAGAACTTTGCGCCCCTGCGGGGTGCTCATCCGCTCTAAAAAGCCGTGCACGCGCTTGCGGCGGCGGTTATGCGGCTGATACGTCCGCTTCATAAACGTCCCTTCGATAGTCGACTAGTGCGCCACACCCTGTTGGCAGACAGCCATTGATTATATCCAGCACCGAGAGCGAGCGCAAGCGGCCGTCGCCGGACGACCCTCCCAGCCGCGACCGAGCGCTTAGCGGCTTTTGGGATCGTCTTGGCTGACGTGGGCACCAGGCCGGTACGGAAAGCGGAGTCCAAGGATGCCGTAGTGCGGGGGATGATATCCCTCCTCCGCCGAGACTTCCCTCAACCCGCTTCCCGGCAAAAGGTCGCGCCGGAGGAAAAAGGCGTTGAGCCCGTGGCGATCGGTCCCGAGCAGGGCATACCCCAGGCGCGAACCGAGCTCTTGGTAGGCGCTAAGGCTCGCGCCGAAGTGCGTGGTTCCGTCCCAATTATGCTTCGGATCGTAAGCCATGATCCAGCGCCGGGGCGGCGGGTACGCCGCGTTATATTCGATGACGACGGCACGCGGGCGATAGTTTGCGAGCGCTTTCCAAACCCAGTAATCGTTACCGTCCACGTCGATGGAGAGAAGGTCGAACTCGTTTGGAACGCCGCCATCGGCCAATAGACCCGCGATGTTCTCGGCCGTTACGAAGGCCTCGCGAACGGTGATGTCGCTGCGAGCCGCCCAACGTTCGCGCAGCTTTTGCACGTCCTGGCTATTGGCCTCGATATATAGACCACCCCACCGGTAGCGCGACGCGAGCAGCGCAGTGTTACAGACCGATCCGTCCTCGGTGCCGAACTCGACAAAATAACGGCTCTCCGGTCCGACGCGGTAAAAAATCTCGCGAAGAATGCCGTCCTCCCCCTGCTGGGACGAAACGTTCTGCTCGTACTGCTCGAGTTGATGTCGCGCGTCGAGGCCCGAACTCTCCCGGGTTTGCGCACGAAAGCGCTCGCGTAGCTTAAAAGGGTAAGCTAAAGCCTGGTGAAGCAACTTGAATGCCGGCCTCTGCCACCCGTGCAGTGCAAGTACTTCTCCCTCCTCATCACGCATAAAACAAGACTCCCGGTTCGAGCGCCCGATTGCAAGAGCCCGGGATACGGGCTGCGGCGCTTTAAATCCCGCGCGGCTGCGTGACCGCTGGTTCGAGCAGCGTCAGCGTGCCGGCGGTCGCGTCGAGTTCGGCCAGCACGCCGATCGGCACGACCCATTGCGTGGCGATGTGCCCGACGGGGGCTCCAGCGGTTGCGGGCCTCCCGAGCCTGCGTAAGCGTTCTGTGATGACCTGCGAGGCGGATTGTGTCGGGCTCTCTCCGACGCACTTAGTACATTTGCCGACCAAGATGCCGCGCGCGGCAGATAACTCCCCCGAGAGGTCGAGCTGCGTGAGCATCCGGTCGATGCGAAACGGCGCCTCCTGCGTTTCCTCGAAGAAAAGGAGCGAATCGGCCGACGGCACTGCGAAGGGCGTTCCGACCACCGACGCAATCAGCGAAAGATTCCCACCCGCAAGCCTTCCACGCGCCCGTCCCGGGACGATCGGCTGCGCGTCCTCGACGCGCAGCTGGCGGGGCACCGCCGTAAAGAGCGCGTCTTCGAGATAGGTCCGGGCGGCGCCACTCCATGACGAGCCGTGTGCGCCGACCGGTCCGTGAAAGGTCACAACGCCGCTGCGTGCCGCAACCGCGTTGAGGATTGCGGTAAGGTCGGAGAAGCCCATTACGATCTTGGGGTCGCGCCGAATCGCTTCGTAGTCGAGCAAGGTCAGGATCCGCATTGTCCCGTAGCCGCCGCGAATCGCGATGATGGCTCGAATATTGGGATCGCGCGCCATGGTGTTAAAGTCGGCGGCGCGTTGGGCATCGCTCCCGGCGAGATAACCGTCGCGCTCGTGGACGTATCGGCCGAGAACCGGTACCAGCCCGAGACTCTCGACATGAGCGGTCGCTAGGCCGATGTCGCCGTCGGTCGGGGGCGATGCCGGAGCGATCAGCCCGACCCGATCGCCGCGCCTCAACAGCGGCGGCTTCTGGATGCCGGCCGAAAAGCGCGGCACTGCCGGTCCGACCGCGGCCAGCGTAATCGCCTCGAGGAACTTGCCGCGCGTGCTCACCTGGAATGGCTTCGCAACCAAATTGACGATTTACTCGGCGCGGCCCGACGGCGGGGAAGCACCCTGGACCCGCCGTAACTTGGTGAAGTTTTGAGCGTTTCGACTATCCAGCCGCCTGGCCGCCGACGAGTCGTCGTCACTGGGCTGGGCGCAGTGACCCCCGTTGGTAATACCCGCGACGAGTTCTGGAGACGACTAATTGCCGGTGAATCGGGCATCGCACCAATCACCGCCTTCGACGCCAGCGACTTCATCACTCGCATTGCGGGGGAAGTCAAAGATTTCTATCCCGAGCAGCTGATTGGGCGTAAGGATGCTCGGCGCATGGATCGATTCACGCAGTTCGCGCTGGTTGCCGCGCGTGAGGCGATCGAGGATGCCAAGCTGCCTGACGACGCCGAGTTCAAGCAGCGCGTGGGGGGCGTCATCGGCACCGGCATCGGCGGCATCATCACCTTTTGGTTGAACTCTGACAAAGCCAACGAAAACGGGACTTGGGCGAAGGTGACGCCCTTCTTCATTCCGATGCTGATGGCCAACGCGGCGCCGGCGCACATCTCGCTGGCATACGGGTATCAAGGACCGTTCTTTGCGGCTGCCAGCGCTTGCGCGAGCGCCAACGATGCAATCTGCACGGCTTACAACGCCGTTGCCTACGGCGACGCAATCGCGATGATCTCCGGCGGTAGCGAGGCGACCGTCTCTCCGCTGGCGATTGGGGGCTTCTGCTCGATGCGCGCGATGTCGACACGCAATGACGACCCCGAACATGCGAGCCGCCCATTCGACAAGGAGCGCGACGGTTTCGTTCTCGGCGAGGGCGCCGGCATTCTCGTTCTTGAGGAGTACGAGCACGCCAAAGCCCGCGGCGCCTCGATTTACTGCGAGGTGCTCGGCTACGGACAATCCTCTGACGCTTACGATATCGTGGCACCCGCGCCGGACGGCAACGGCGTCCGTTTGGCCTTCGCTCGCGCCTTTGCCAACGCCGGGATCGAACCCCAGGATGTCGACTACATCAACGCGCACGGTACCTCGACCCCGATGGGCGATCCCGCGGAATCGAAGGCGATCGAAAAAAGCTTCGGCGAACACGCATACGGCATCGGCGTGAGCTCGACCAAGTCTATGCACGGTCACGCGCTCGGCGCAGCCGGTGGGATTGAAGGGGTCGCGACCGCCCTCGCGGTTCGCGACGACATTATGCCGCCAACCACAAACTACGAGTTCCCCGACCCCGAATGCGCCCTCGATTACGTACCGAATGTGGCACGCCGTGCCCCAATCCGCGTCGCGCTCTCGAACTCGTTCGGCTTTGGCGGCCACAACAGCGTCATCGTCTTCGGCAAGGTTCGTACCGAAAGCTGAGATGAGCGGCGAAGCTTATCGGCGGCGTCTGCGCGCCCTGCTTCGCCTTGCGGGCGTTCGTAGGGCGACCGATCTCAGCCTATTCGAGACCGCGTTCGTGCATGCCAGCTACGCTAAAGAACGTGGCGGCAGCTCGAACGAGCGCATGGAGTTTCTCGGCGACTCCGTTCTCGGCTGCATCACGGCCGGCTGGCTCTTCGAACGCTTCGCCGACGAACCAGAAGGATTGCTGACCCTGCGTAAAGCGGCGATCGTGAATGACGTGCAACTCGCGCGGACGGCACGGCGGCTTGGGTTTTCTGCCTTAACTCAACTGGGTGCCGGCATGCGTGCGGCCGACGGCAACGAAAACACGACGGTGCTTGCCGATGCCTTCGAAGCGTTCGTCGGAGCTCTGTACCTTCGTTTCGGCCTCGAAAAGGCACGCCAGTTCGTGATTGCCCAGCACGTCGAGCAGCTGGATCATTCGCCCGACTTGCTGCTTGACGCCAAGACCCGTTTGCAGCATTACGCGCAGGAGCATCTGGCCGCGACGCCCGTTTATCGCGAGACCAGCCGCGGGACGCCGCAGCAGCCCGCGTTCAACTCGCGGGTTAGCGTCAAAGGCAAAACCTTAGGAAAAGGTCACGGTGCATCCAAGAAGGCGGCGCAGCAAGCCGCTGCCGAGGCGGCACTCCTATCGATCGTGGCTGGCGGCAACCACGAAGCGCAGGATCTTATCCGCACGTGAAGCTCAAGCGAATCAGATCCTTTGGATTCAAGACCTTTGCCGAGCCGACTTTGCTGGAGTTCGGGAGCGGCGTCAGCGCGATCGTTGGCCCCAACGGTTCGGGCAAGTCGAATCTGGTGGATGCGTTTCGCTGGGTTTTGGGCGAAACGTCGACCAAAAGCATCCGTTCGGGACGACTCGAAGATGTGATCTTTGCGGGAAACGAAGCGCGCAAGCCGCTTGGGATGGCCGAGGTCTCCATTCTCTTCGATAACGCCGACCGCAAGATGCCAATCGAGTTCAGCGAGGTCGAGATCACGCGGCGCGCCTATCGCGTCGGCGAAAGCGAATACTTTATCAACCGCACGCAAGTGCGCTTGCGCGACATTCTCGACCTCTTGACGGGTACGGGTCTCGGCCCGGGGTCGTATGCCATCGTGTCGCAAGGGCAAATCGATGCGATCCTCACCAGCAAGCCGGCCGAACGGCGCGCGCTCTTCGAAGAGACGGCCGGTATCGGCCGGTTTCTCGCGCGCAAGCACGAATCGATGCGGCGCCTCGAGCGGACCGAACAGAATGCTATTCGCATCAGCGACCTGATCGCCGAGCTCGAACGGCGCATCCCGGAGCTTGAAACGCAGGTGCGGCGAGCCAAACGTTATCGCCGCGTCAGCCTGCGGGTGCGCGACTTGGAAATCCTCGGTTATTTGCGAGCTAGTGCTTCCCGCCGGGCCGAACGCGGAGCGTTGCGCGTCGAGCTGGAGAAGAACGAGGAGCTTCGCACGGTGACCGCAGCGAAAGCCGCTGCCGTTGGCGCCGATCTCGCGCGTTTGCGCACGCAAGTTTACCGTTGCGAACTCCAGTTGGAGGAGCTCCGGTCACAGGCGCAGAGCAAACGCAGCGAGCTCGCGCGGATCGAAGCCGAGTACGCCGCCGCGCTCGCTCGGCGCGAAGCGCTCGAACGTCAGTCCACCCAGACCTCGGAAGATGCGGCACGCGTTGGCCAGGAGCGCGCGTCGCTGGCTACCGCGATCGAAGAGTTGGAAGAGCGACTGACGCCGCTCGCGCAGGAAATCGAGATGGCGCGTGAGCGGGAACTCGCAGCCCAGACGGCGCTGGCGCAAACCCGAGCCCGTCTCGACTCGATCTTCACCGAGCTGCGCGAGGTCGAGGCTGCCGCAACGGAGCTTGCTGCTCGGAAAGCCGAGCGGCGCGTCCACGCCGAGAGCCGTCGCAGCGAAGCCGAGCGTCTAGAGCGAGAAGAACAGGCGGCTCGGGAGCGCGCCGAGCAGCTCGAGATTACGGCTGGTGGTGCATCACACCGGCACGTCGAGCGGCTGCGTCAGGTCGAGGCGCGCGAAGAGGAGTTGCTCGATGCGCGCGGACGCGCCGAGGACGCCGAGCGCGCCGCCACGGCCGCACAAAGCGAGGTTACCCGTGCGCTGGCCGTTCACCGCGACCAATCGGGCGAAGTGAAAGCCGCCGAGTCACGCCTTCACACGATCGAGGAACTGGAAAACTCGCTCGAAGGACACGTTCCCGGGACACGCGCGATCGTCGAGGCCTGGCAGCGCGGCGACCTGCGCGGCATCGAGGGGATCGTGTCGAATCTCATAACGACCGACGAACGCTATGCGCGCGCCATGGACGTTGCTTTCGGTGCGCGCCTTTCTAATGTCGTTACGACGACGTCGGAGGATGCGGAGCGAGGCGTCGAGTTTCTCAATCGGAGAGAGGCCGGACGCGCAACTTTCCTTCCGCTCGACACGCTCGCCAATCGTCCGGGCCGGGAGCTCGCGCCCGAGCTTGCCGGCGTGCCCGGCGTGATGGGATACGCGCACACGCTAATCCGGACCGCCCCTCGCTTCGCGGGCATCGTGAACTTTTTGGTCGGCAACGTCCTCATCGTCGACCGGCTCGAAACGGGAATCGAGTTGGTCCGCGGACGCGGCTTGCGCGACACGATCGTCACGCTCGGCGGCGAGCAGATTACGGGCGGCGGTGCGATTACCGGCGGCCGGTTCCAGCGCGAACGCTCGATTCTTTCGCGAAGATTTCAGGCCCAAAGTCTCCGCGAAGCGCTGGTGGGCATGCGAGCGAAACTCGAGGAAGCCGAACATGGGCTTCGCGATGCACACTTTGAGGCCGAGGCTGCGATCGAATCACGCGATGTGGCCCGTGAGCGACAGACTCGCACTGAATCGGCGCTGGCGGGATTGCGTGCCGAAACGGAGGCGCTCGCGAATGAAGTCGCGCGCACTGCGTCGGAGTTAGACGCGGCCCGTGTCGGGGTCGGCGATTTACACGAGCGCGCGGCTCGAGCGCGCGAACTCGAACACGGCTACGCTCAAGGCGAGCCCGCCGCCAAACGCAGTGACGAGGAACGCGTCCGGCTCGAAACCGAACTCGCGCGCGTCCGCGACGAAATCGCCGGCGCTGAAACCGCCCAAGTCGCGGCCAGCGCGTATGCCGCCGATTTGCGCGAGCGAGCTGCAGCAC
>JBAVTZ010000102.1:0-11627 GCA_049696515.1 Candidatus Cybelea sp.
CGCTTTGTGTTCGTCGTCGAGCCAAGTTCCCGGCGGAAAGACGTCGAGAATCGGACCGGTGTAACCGATTCGCCGCAGCTGTCGTGCCAATCGCAAGTTAAAGACGCCGAAATCCACCAGCACGACCAACTCCGGTTTCGTTGCGACGATATGATTGGCGGTCTGCAGCATCGCGGCGAGCAGCTTGGGAATGCGCGGGATCGCCGCGAGCGGACCCATGCTCGCCCAACCTCTATGGTTGCGCCAGAGATGGAATCCCGCAGCCTGCATTCTTTGGCCACCAATGCCCTCGAATTGCGCCTCCGGATCGAGCGTCCGAATCGTCTGCGCCAAGAGAATCGCGACCGATTCCCCCGACGGCTCACCGGTGGAAAAGAAATACCTCACTCACGGCCCCATCGTTGCGAGCTTGCTCGTCCGCGCTCGTCGCAGCTTCCGCTATACAAGAATGCCGCGGGCTGACGCGATCACTTGAGGACGCCTCGTTCCGAAGGACCCTCGAGGAACGCGATGATTTCCCGGCCGGGGCCAGTCGCCACTTGCTCCTTCATCGCCTCGATTGCCTGTGAGACGTTCAGCTTCGGGTTGTAGAGCAGTTTATAGAACTGTTTGATCTCGTTGCGCTCTTGCATTGAAAAAGCCGCGCGGCGAAGCCCGACGCTGTTGAGGCCGTAGGGCTCGCACGGGTTGCCCTCGACGAGAAAAAACGGAGGCACGTCCTTGGTTAGTTTGGTCATGCCGCCGACCATTGCGTGGCGGCCGATGCGGGTGAACTGATGGACTCCGGTGTGGCCGCCGATGGTAACGTAATCTCCAACTTGGACGTGACCGGCAACTTGAGCCAAATTGCTCATCGTGATGCCGTCGCCCAAGACACAGTTGTGGGCGATGTGAACGTAGGCCAGCAGGAGGCAATCGTCGCCGACGGCGGTTACTTCGTTCGGGCCGGTAGCGCGCTGAATGCTGACGTACTCGCGCAGGATCGTGCGGTTTCCCACACGAGTGAAGGCCCGTTCGCCAGCGTATTTACGATCTTGGGAAGCTGCCCCGACGGTCGAAAAAGGGTAGAGGAGGCAGTCTTCACCGATCTCGGTCCAGCCGTTAACCACGACGTGCGCTTGAAGAACGCTGCGGGCGCCGATGGAAACGTGCTCACCAATGACGCAATACGGTCCGATGTCCGCGCCTTTCCCTATTTCGGCAGACGGATGAACGATGGCGGTCGGATGGAGCATCTACGTTAGACGTGTAGGACCGGAGCGTCGGCGCCAAACATTCGCGGATCGGACGAGATCGAGAACATCAGCTCGGCCGCGCATGCGAACTGACCGTCCACCGTCGCTTCGCCGCTCACCCATCCGATATTCCGTTTGTGACGGAGCATCGTCACCTCCATGTCCAGCCGATCGCCGGGGATCACCGGGCGCCGGAACTTCGCCTTGTCGATGCCGGCCAAGTACGGAGTCTTGCGCGAAAACTCGCCCGGTTCGAGGATCATCGCGCCCCCCAATTGCGCCAGAGCTTCTATCATATAAACGCCCGGCAAAACCGGATTCCCGGGAAAGTGGCCGGCGAAAATCTGCTCGTTGTAGGTTATGTTCTTATAGCCGCGCACGCGGACCATAGGTTCGAATTCGAGGATGCGATCGACGAGCAGCATCGGGTAGCGGTGCGGCAAGATTTCAAAAATCAGTCGGATGTCGAGTTCGGCCAACGTTTCCTCCTAGTATCCTGTCCTATACGGACGCTACGCCCAGTCGCGTGCGCAAATCGCGCGTTATCGAGGCATGCAGCTCGTGACCGCTTTTGATCGCCACGAACTCGCAGTGGGGCCAAGCCCCCAGCAAGGCCATATCGCCAATTAAATCGAGCACCTTATGACGCACCGCTTCGTTCGGCCAGCGCAAGGGCTGGATCGGCCCATCCGCCGCGAAGATCAGCGCGTTCTCCAAGCTACCGCCGCGCCCCAGCCCACGAGCTCGCAACGCTTCGACCTCGTCCAGAAATGCGAAGGTGCGGGCACTAGCGACTTCCTCGAGGTACTCCTGGCGATCGATCTCGGCGTCGAAGTATTGGGTCCCGATCGGAGGATGAAAATCCGCAACAAAGCGTACGCGAAAGACCGGAGAGGGAAGGGCTGCGATCATTCGCTCCCCGTCTCGAACGACAAACGGCTTCTCGAGCTCGAGCACCCGACGCGGACGCGTTTGCGTCTCCAAACCACTCGCGAGGATGGCAGCGACGAACTCGGCCGCGCTGCCGTCGCGCGCGGGGATCTCCGGCCCGGCGACGTGAACGTCCGCATTGGTTACGCCCATCGCGAACAGCGCTGAAAGCAGGTGTTCCGTCGTCGAAATGCTGGCCCCGTCGCGACCCAACACCGTGGCCCGTGACGTGTCGAGTACGTACTCGGCGATGGCCGGAATCCGCGTCTCTCCCAGTACGAACCAGAGACCGTGATCGGCTTGTGCCGGCTGCACGTCCACCTTCGCGTACTCTCCGGTGTGGAGGCCAACTCCCTCAAAATGAAGCGTGTCGCGAAGGGTCGCCTGCATCATTCGGCGCTACTCGGCGTCGTGCGAACGCGAGCGCTCCAGAGCTTCAACACGATCGAACAGCTTTGGCAGCGCGCGAAGCATGACCTTTTGGCGCAGTTCATCGCGATGATCGTGCGCCGGGTTTCCTGAAATCGTGGCTCGGTCGGCAACATCGCGCCAGACGCCAGATTGACCGGCAATGGTCACTCCCGAGCCCACGGTCACGTGACCCCTGAAGCCGACCTGCCCCGCGACCTTGACGTAATCGCCAATGACCGTCGAGCCTGCCAAGCCGGTCAGCGCGGCAATCACGCAGTGCTTTCCAATGCGACAGTTGTGTCCGACTTGCACGAGGTTGTCGATTTTGGTGCCCGTCCCGATTCGCGTGCTGCCGGTTTGGGCGCGATCGATACAAGTGTTGGCGCCGATCTCCACGTCGTCTTCAAGCACGACGTTCCCTACTTGGGGGATTCGCTCCGACCGACCGTCGATGAAGGCCCAGCCAAAGCCATCGCTGCCAACGACACAACCGGCGTGAAGGACGACGCGGTTGCCGACGCAACATCCCGCCATGATTCGCGCGCCGGCGTGTATCCAAACCGATTCGCCGATCGAAACTCCGTCACCGACGTAAGCTCCCTCTCCGACAACGCTGCCCTTTCCAATCGAGGCGTCATTGCCGATAAAAGCCTGCGCGCCGACGTAGACGTCGGCCGCGAGGCGCGCGTCGGATTCGATCGCCGCGCTCGGATGCCGGAACGGGCCGCACGGACGCGGAGCGCGCAGCGTTTGCAACAACTCGACCAAAGCGTGACGGGCGTTTTCAACTACCAACAAAGGCTTGCCGTGCGCGTCTTTTACGAGGGCCGCGTCTACCAGAATCGCCGCAGCCGGCCCTGCGAGCGCGACGGCTAAAAACGCCTGCGTGGTTGCAAAGGTGAGTGCGTCGCTAGTGGCTTCCTCAACGGCACTAATGCGCGCGATTTCAACGTTGCCGTCGCCGACGACGCGCCCCCTGATCCGCGCAGCCAACTGTTCCAGCGTGCCAAGCATTTAGTGGCCTATAACGCCGGTCGTCTTGCCGAACCCGTTAGGTACCTGGCGACGGCGTGGCCTTTTCCGTGATGTTAAGCGCCTTCTCGACGTCAGCCGTAATGTCGACACCGCCATAACCAATGCCCTCGCGCGTTAAGACCAGTTTGAGCTGACGCTGCGATGCGATTTTTCCGGCTGCATCCCGGATTTGCCGCGAAAGTTGATCGGTGACCTTCGAGTATTTGAGCTGTAGAATGAGTGCGGCGCGTTCTTTGCGCGCCGAACTCTCCCTTCTCGCGCTGATCGAACGCTCTTCGGAGAGCAGCTGGTTTTGGTAGGATTGATACTCGGGCCAGTTGCTCACGATCCGCTGCATATCCACCAGACCGACTGGGCTGCGCGTCCCGCAGCCTGCGATCGTGGCGGCGGCGAGGAGGACAAGAATCTGTCTCTGTTTTTTCACTCGTGTTGGCTTTCGACGTCCTTGATGACTTGATTGGTTAGGTCA
Organism: Candidatus Cybelea sp.; assembly: GCA_049696515.1. Taxonomy (GTDB): domain Bacteria; phylum Vulcanimicrobiota; class Vulcanimicrobiia; order Vulcanimicrobiales; family Vulcanimicrobiaceae; genus Cybelea. The sequence continues at coordinate 4,081 of JBAVTZ010000102.1, forward strand.
TAGCCGCCTGCAGCGGATTGAATGTTTAGGAAAACGATGCTGAAGCCTCGGTCCTTGGCGATGCGCGAGGCATCCCGCTCGACCTGCGCTACGATTTGCTGGTACAGGTCGCTCCGACGCTTCTGGAGCGAGTTCAACTCCTTGGCGGCGGCACCGGTCGCGCCTACGTCGGCTCCGTGAAGGGCGGCGAACTGGCGGTCGAGATCGCTTTTGGTCGCTTGGTACTCTTGGATCGTTTTGCCTGCATCCGCCTGGAATGCACCTACGAACTGACGGTGGATTTTTGCAAGCTGCGCCTGTACTCCCGGCGAGAGATTGGTCGGCATAGGCGCCGGAGCGAGACTGCGCAACTGCGAGCCTACCACGTTACGGTGCTCCTCAAGCTTGCCCCTGGTCTGCGCTTGGATTGCGCCGACCTGCGCCCGAATCGCGTCGCCGGTCTCCTTGTCGAGCTGGGTCCGATACTTTCGCAAAGTCGCGGCATCGGCGTTACGCTGGGCGCCCAAGGCCGAAGCTTCCTTGGCGTTGAGCGAGTCGAGTTGCGCTACGGCCTGTTTGCGCGCGGCCGGATCCATAGCAAGGTTTGAAAGTCGCGTCTTGATTGCCAGCCTCGACGCGGCATCTTGTTGCGTCAGCTGGAGTGATAGATCGGTTTCGTTCTGCTGCAGCTGCTCGGCCTTGGCGCGGTATTTCTGCGAAGCTTGCGCCTGCAGCTGCTTGACGATTGCGGAGCTAGCCGCGTTGTCTTGGGCGATGACGTTCTGCTGGTACGCCATGAGGTCGGCATCTGCGGCTCGAGCGGCCTGCTGAGCCTGCTGGGCAGACGCGCCGCTCATCTGCGCCGCAGCCAGCGCACCGGCGCCATGTATACCGGCCGCCGCGAGCGCCGTACGTACGGCCTGCTCTTCGCGTTGCGCATAGTCGCGTTGCTTCTGCGCCAGAATTGCGTTAGCCCGCTGTTGCGCGGCACGCAACTCTCGATTCAGTTCGGCAGTCTGCGTGGCGATCTGGTGAGCACCAAGCGGAACCTGTGGCGCCGTCGATTGGAGTTCGATCGCCGCGATCGCGTCGTCCAATTGCGTGAGGGCCGGATAGAGCGGATGGCGCTTGACGATCTCGTCCAGCCGCACGTATCCGGTTCCGCGTACCGTGGACGAGTGGACGTTCGGGGCGCAGGCGGTTAGGGAAAGCGCAGCCGTTAGGATCAGGGGCAATATCGCCGACGCACGCAGTGCGGAAGCCCTATTTGGCGAGCGCATTTTGGACATCCGCCGTGATGTCCGTGCCTCCAGAGATCACGTCGGCGCGATCGAGGACCAGCAGCAGATTCTTCTTACGGGCGACGTCCATCGTCGCGGACCTGGTCGCGTCGACGAGCGGCTTGAGCAACTGATCCTGTTTGTCGGAGACCGTTTTGTTGAACTGCTGGAGGATCTGTTGCTTCTCGCTACTGCTCGTCGCCTGCGCGATCTTCGCTGAGTAAACCTGTCGCTGCGTCTGTTCGAACTGCGACATCGCGCTATTAGCCGTCTGCACTTTGGGCACGCCGTCGAGTACGGTTTGGTCGACGTAGCCGATCTCTGAAGGAGGCGGCGTCGCAGCCGGCGGAGCGATGGCCTGTGGACTCGTAAAGACTGCTTCCACGTCTTTGGTGATGTCCTGGCCCCCATAGATGACGATACGCTTGTCGACCACGATTGAAAGATTGCGCGACGAGCTGACCGCTGCAATCGCAAGCTGGGCGCGCTGGAAGAGCGGGCCGACCACCTCGCGTTGCTTGTCGTTGAGTTGTTGCTGCAGCTGCATGGCTACTTGCTGCTTTTCCGCGTCGGTGCGGGCGCGTCGCGTTTGAGCGCTGTACTGCGCGTCGAGCTGCGCTTTGTAGCCTGCCAGCTGCCGGTTCGCAGCAACAAAGACCGGTAAGTTGGCCAGATCGGCTTGATCGATAAAGCCCACGTCGGTGAGGTCCGCCGCGATGGCGCCGGGTGCCACCCAGATCGCAAACAGTGCGGCGCCGACAAAAAGTAGTGCTGACCGGATTTTCATATCGTTCTTTCGGGACCTTGTTTGAGCGTGGCCACTAAAAACTCTGGCCGATTCCAAAACTCGTATGGGTGCCGTTTACCCCCTTGGCAAAATCGATGCGCACGGTACGCAAGCCCAGCTGCGGCACGTCGAAGCGTACCCCGAACCCGGCATCCCCGTACAGCGCCCAGTCCGCCGGGTACCCGGTAATACGGTTGGTGAACGGATCGAGTAGCGGGAACGCGCCTCTGATGTGATAGTCGAGTTCGTCTACAAAGAAGGCGAGCGTGATGCGGCGGTCGACCGACAACGGCTGACGCAACTCGACCTGTCCGAGATACGCATTGGTAGCGTAGAAGACTTGGTTATACCCGCGCATCTGCTGATCGGAAAACGTAAAGAGCGAGCTGGGCGGAATGACGCCCGTCGAAAAATACCCGACGCCGTGAACGCCGAGCGTCGCATATCTCAGCACCGGAAAGAATTTCGCGAGGTCGATCGTACTCTGGGTGAACGAGAAGTTCGAGCCGAGCGCCTGCGCCGACAGCGTTGCGTTGAGCAAGGCCTTGACGCCGCTGCGCGGATTGAACGGATCGTCGAGTGTAATGGACTGCAAACTCAAACCGGTCGTGTTCAGGTTGTAGGGCGCGCCGGTGTTGACGTTGGCAATCGACGAAGCCGCGATCCCGAACGAACCGCCGAAGCTGTTTTGGGTCGAGTTTAACGGTCCGGGCGTTGGCCCGACGAAAATGTTCGGCTGATTGCCCTGGAAGAAGAACGGCGACGGTACCGTCGTGTCGTAGCGAATCTTTTGTCCGCTGAGTGAAAACGACAAGATCGTGTAGTCGCTCAGCCGTCGCCCGATGTTGCCGGTGGCACCGGTAGCGCTCGACGTGCTGGTAGCTACGGCGTTGGAAATTTGCGACGAGGCCGAAGAGGGGTAAAGCGTTACGGGAACCGGGGCCTGCCCGTTGCCCGCGATCCCAACCCCCGTTCCCGTAACGCCGTAAATCGGGTAGTAGTAGGTGGAATGGTTGGTGAAAATCGATCCCCCAGCCGTGTACTTTTGTCCCTGCGGCGTATTGCTCAGGTACGGAACCGAGGCGTTCAGCTGCGCGATACCGGTTCGCGCTCCCTCTTCGAACTGAATGCCGGCTGAGTTGCCGGTGCCGTGCAGATTATTGTCGGAAAGACCAAGCGTCGCGTAGAGACCGAGTCCGGTCAAGCCGCCGGAGTAGCCGAAGCCGATCGAGGCCGAAGCTGTACGCTGTTCGGTAACGTGCCAAACTACCGCAACATTTTGTGGCTTCTTCGGATCCGGACCCGGCTTGATGTCGGGTTCGACTTTGGAGAAGAAGTTAAGCGAGTTGAGACGCTCGTAGTCCCGCTTGATCGCGTCGGTATTGAGAACCATACCCGGGCGTTCCCGCAGCTCGCGACGGATCACTTGGTCTTTGGTGCGCGTGTTGCCCGTGATCTCCACCACCGCAATGCGAGCTACATATATATTGTATTTGACGTCGGCGGTGCCGGCTTGAAGATCGATCGACGACGGCACGATCCCGCCCTCGAAATTCCCAACCTCCAAGTGGAACTTGTCTTCGTAAAGCTTTTGCAGCGCTTTGTAATCAGCGTCGCGTACCGCGTCGGAGAAAATGGCGCCCGTTCGTAAGGTTAGGGCCGGCAAGATCAACGGCGGCGGCAGCAGCGGATCCCCGCCGATGATGATGTTCTTGACGATCAGCCCTTCTTGAATCACCAGGGTGAGCGACCCGGTGCCTGGATCGAGCTTGATATCTTTGACGTGCGTTGGCACCTGGCCGCCGAAACCGATGCGCTCGTAGTAGTTGTTGATTTTCAGCACGTCTTGACGGAACGTGTTCGTGTTGAAGACCTGGCCGACCGAAAGGTCCATCAAGGCAAGCAGGGTGTCGCTGGGGACCTTTTGATTGCCGGTGAAGACGATTTTGGTCAGCACCGGGTTCTCGACGACCCGGTAAGTGATCGCGATCCCGCCGGGACGAGTCCGGACCAAGGGAGGCGCAATGTCGGCGAAGTACCCGAGCGAGTTGATGCGCGCGAGGTCTTGCTGCACGACCTTAGGATCGTACGGCTGGCCGGGACGAGCTTGGACGGCCGCCATGATGACCTGCGTCGGTACGTGCAAGTTGCCGGTGATGTCAACCGATACGATTTTTGGGCCGGCCTGAGAGAGTGCGGGCGCGAAGCCAAGCCCGCCCACGACGAGGACCGCGAGAAAAATGCCCACGTGCCTTTTCAGCGCACCCACGCGCTGCCCGGGGTCAAAGATCATGTGAAAAAGTCGTCCTCAATCTGCAAAGAGGTGCTGACGTCCCTCTGCCTGGGCTCGCCGCCCAAGTCAGTCGCGTGCGACCCGGGTCGCCCTGTTCCGCCCGGGTTATCCCGTGTCCTTGCGCACGTGGGGAGCACGAACGTGCATTTAATCAAACTGCCATTACCAAAAAAATCGCTGAAAGGTGAGACTAAAGCCGCTATTTCCGACCAGCGGCTGTCCCGTGAGATAACCGACGCTGTACCCGACCGGCGAACTCGGCAACTGTAGGAGCTTAGTAGGACCACCTTGGTAAAAAAAGTTCAAGGTCGCGGAGGTCACCGGGTTGGGCTGCAGCACGAGCCCAAACGATTGGACTTGAGGAAGCCCGAAAGTCACCGCGTAAACCGCGCTGACCGACTTGCCGAGTAGTCGCGTTGCGGTTAGGCCGACGTTGCCGTAATAGCCCAGCGTGAAGTTGACGCTCGTAAGCCCAAGTCCTTGCCCGAGGGTGGTCTCTACCGGAGCCAGCAACCCAGCGGTAAACTGAGCGTTGAGGATATTGAAGGCCTCTTGCCCGACGGTGATCGTGCTGTTCTGCGCCAGCCCGACGTTGGGGATCGGCGATAGCGCTCCTAGCGGCGTTATTCCGCTGGGTTCTTGCCTGGCCAGCATTGCCTGACGGCTAAAGCCGATAGCGTTGACGAAGCCCCCGAAGGGCGCAATCAAGCCCAGGATCTGGTCTTGACTGTAGCCTGCCGGATTCGAGCTTAGGCTAACTTTGATTCCTTGAATCGGACCGTCTACGGCGATGCTGATCTGGGCGCTGCCGTAGGGATTTCGCGCTCGGTCGGGATCGGGGTTGACCACGTTGGAGGTCGCGATTGCGTGGAGCGTCGGCAGTACCCCATCGGCAGCATTGAAGTGCACGCTTCCCTGCTGCACCCGGAAGGCGCGGTCAAAGTATGTTAGCGTTCCCCCGGTCGATTCAAACGAGCCGGTAAGCTTCGGCGCCGCGAGCGAGCCGCCCAATCGCACCGAGCCGGTGGTGCCGATATCGAGCCCGGCCCCGTAACCGCTGCCGCGGACGCGCACGTTTTTACCGGCGGTTGCTCGCAAGTCGAATGCGAGCGGAAGGCGCGGGGCTGTTGCCGACCCCGCGCCCGGCTGCTGCGCCGCTCTAACAAAGGCGGCAAAAGGGAGGCTGGCGTTGCTGAGGGCGACATTCCCCGAGAGCAACGCCTCGGAGTCGGGTCGCTTGGTTAGCGCGACGCGAGCATCAACCGTTCCGCTGCCGTATTGAGGAAAGTCGAATTGAGCACCCCGAGCCACGGCCACTGCAACCAGTGACGAGCCGCCTCCCGAAAAGCCGCTGGGAAAGTTGACGTTCCCGGAGCCTCGCACGCTGCCGCTTCCGAACAGAGCAAAGGCCGGTCCAATCGCAGCCGAGGTGTGATTGAACGAGAGCGCAGCAGCGATCCGCGTTATCGGGATTCGCTGAAGGTCGCTGACGTACGATCCGTTATCGAGGGAGACCCGGCCGAGGATCACCGGTTGACGCATCGTTCCGGAGAGGCCGATGTGACCGTCAATATGGCCGCCAAGTTTGGTGTTACTTCCCAGCACCTGATTGAAGATCGACGGATCGAGGTCGACGACGTCGAGGTCGAAGTTCACCGGCTGATCGGGGGGCGCCATCTGAAGCGGTGCAAGCGTCAGCGGAAGCGACCCGGCCAGCGTCGCCTCGCCGCGTTCGAAGGTTGCACCGGCATCGGAAATCACCAATGCCCGCCCTTGCAAGCGTGCTTCGCCGAAGAACGATGTGATCGGGATGCCATACGCCTTCACGCCGGTTGCGTCGAATCCGGCAAGAAAAGTGGGCGTTTTATAGCTGCCGCCGATTTGCAAGCTCGATTCGAACGATCCGCTCACCGGTATCTTCACGCGGGAGATGTCGTAGACGAGTTGGGCCAGGTGATCGGTTGCGGCATGCACGTGCACGTCGAGTGGTTCGTTCGCTCCTAAGCCCAACGTCCCCGCGGCCGATGCCGAAAGCTCGGGCGTCTGCATCTCGGCGCTGTCGATTACGACGCGGCGGCCGGTCCCGTGCAGCGCGAGTTGGGCGCTGTCTAGGGTAAGCGGCCCAAGCGTTCCTTGGCTTACACGCGCACTGCCGCGCACGTCGAGTAGCGGAAAGCGTCCGTGCAAGGTCATCTCGCCCGAAGCGCGCCCCGTAATCGGCAAACCCTGCATTCCCAGCGCCGGTATCCACAGTGAGAGATTCAAATCGTCAAGGGCGCCTCCCAGATCGAAGCGCGAATGCGCCAGCGTCGATTGCCACGCGCCCCCTTTGCTCAACCCAATGGAGCCCCGCGCGCGCAGCATGCCTTCGCTTCCGCCAACCGCGAGTGCACCGGCGATCACATTGCGCGAACTCGACCAAACCGCTCGAGTATCGCCGATTGGCAGATTTCGATAGCGAAAACCCTTCACGTTGATGTTTCCGCTCGAGGCGATGGCTGTGCCGTGCGTTGCGGCTGCGAGCTTAACGCTGCCATCCCCATCCAGCGTGTCACCGGTATCGAAGAAGTTGTTGAAGTCGGAGAGATCGGCGTGCGGCGCGCTCACCTGTACGGAGTTTTGGTGCGGCCGGGCGACGGCCGTAAACTGCGTCGCGGTCGTCCCCACAAGCACGGCGCCACGATGAATGCTAACTCCGCGCGGATCGGCCGAGAGCAGCGCGCTGCCATCCACAAACGGAAGGCCGTTGAGGTCGCCGGCCGGCACACCGACCTGTCCGCTTATGCTGGGGAAGAGGCTGTGCCCGGCGAGATGAAGGCGCGCGTTGAACGTGCCGTCCATCATGTAGTTGGGGAGACCGAACGCGCGCAACGCCGGGACGATTTGCCCAGCGGGAACTTTAGCATCTAGGGCATAGGCCGGCGATCCCGAGGAGAGCGCTCCAATGCTGCCATCGACCTGCGCGTAGGTGCCACCCAGCGCGCCAAGTGTGTGCGTTAGCCCGACCGCATCGCCGAATAAATGAATGCTTCCGTTCCCTGCGATGCTAAAATTTGAGATCCGGCCGCCTGCCACCGTGACGCCGCCGTCGAACGACGGCAGCGGTGCGCCCGCCGCCAGGTTGCCGGTCGCGGAGAGTGTCCCCGCTCGCAGCGGCAGGCCGATTCCGTGAAGCTTCACCGCATCCAATCGGTTCGCAACCAATGCC
>JBAVTZ010000103.1:0-12626 GCA_049696515.1 Candidatus Cybelea sp.
GTCATTGGTAGCGGCGCAGGCGGCGGCGTGATCGCGTCGGCCTTCGCGCGCGCCGGTAAGCGCGTCGTCGTGCTGGAAGCGGGCGCGGCGTTCGACGCGCACGGCTTTACGCAACGCGAGATGATGACCTCGGCGCTCTATCTCGACGGCGGCCTCGCCTCGAGCAAGGACTTAGGCGTAGTAATTCTCGCGGGTGCGACCGTCGGCGGTGGAACGACGGTCAACTGGTGTACTTCCTTGCGCCTGCCGGAGCGAATCGCCGACGAGTGGGCCGCGCAAAGCGGCATCGATCGACTGGGGGCGGAGCTTGCTCCCCACTATGCAGTACTCGAAGAACGGCTGCACCTCCAACCCGCGGCCAATCACAACGCCAACAATCAGGTCATTCTGGATGGCGCACGCCGGCTCGGTTTGCATGCCGATGCGATGCCGCGCAACGCACCCTCCGATTGCGGCGAGGGGTGCGGCTACTGCGGCTTTGGGTGTGCCTACGGCAAAAAGCGTTCGACGGCATGGACCTTACTGCCCGATGTCGCGGCGAACGGGGGCAGCATTTACGCCAACGCATCGGCACTGCGCATCGAAACCAACGGAAAGCGCGCGAGGAGCGTGGTCGCGCGCCAAAATGTGGCGCCGGCCGACCTGCGTACCTTCGCCGTCGAAGCCGGCCTCATCGTGGTCTGCGCCGGCGCGCTGCGTACGCCGGCTATCCTAGCGCGCAGTGGGATCCGCCATCCGTTGCTCGGTAAACGGTTATTTTTGCATCCGGTGGCGGCCGCGAGGGTCGAGTTCGATCGTCCGATCGACCCGTGGATCGGCCCGATGCAAAGCGCATACTCGGACGCGTTCAACTACCGATCCGGTAACTATGGGGCGAAAATCGAGGTCGCGCCGACGCATCCGGGCCTGGCCGCGCTCGCGTTGCCCTGGGAGAGTCGCGCTGCGCACGCGCAAGCGATGGAGAGCGCGCGCAACGTCGCGACGATCTTCGCCCTCACGCGCGATCGCGATCCCGGTTCCGTTGACGTTGACGATGAGGCGGACATCCGCTATCGTCTCTCCGCCTACGATGGCGAGAATCTGCTGGCGGGCCTCGTCGGCTTGTTCGATATTTCCTTCGCAGCCGGCGCCGTCCGCGCGATGACTCTGCATGCGACACCAATCCGGGTCGAGCGGGCGGACTGGTCACCGAACTATCGGGAAGCGTTCGCCGAACGCGTGCGTAAAGTCGGGCTGGCGCCGAATCGGCAAATCCTTTTCTCAGCCCACCAAATGGGAACTGCCGCGATGGGCGCCGACCGGCAACAATCGGTAGTCGATCCCGCCGGCCGGGTTTGGGGCTATGAGAACCTGCTGGTTGCCGACGCGTCGGTCTTTCCGCAATCGAGCGGCGTCAACCCGATGCTCACGATCATGGCGATGGCCAGCCGTATCGCGTCCCAGCACGGCGCCTAGTGATCGTAGAAGTGGGAAACCTCGTCCAAGGTTGGATCGAGGCGCAAATCCTCGTGCGCGTACTTCCGCTCCTCGTGACCTCCGGGCACCTGCACGCGCACGAGAATTTCGTGCGGGTGAACCGCTTTGACGGTACCCTCCTCGTTCGTCCCGTCGATGTAGACCTTGTCGCCGGGTTTCAGCACTAGAACTCTCCCTTCTGGCTATGGTTAGCCGGAAAAAGCCGCCTCAGATTTTCGGTCATAGCCGCGTAACATTCGCAAGCGCAACCTTCAAGGCCGGTACGGTTAAGAATCCGGACGATGCCGCGCGTATAGGTGATAAATCCGGCATTTTGGAGTGTCGAGGCCGCCATGGTGACCGCAGGTCGATTGGCGCCCAGCATCATGGATAGAAACTCATGGGTGACGGGGAACTCGTCGGAGCCCACGCGGTCGTGAGTCAATAGAAGCCACTTCGCACAGCGCCGGTTGACATTGTGGAGCCGGTTGCACGCTACCGATTGTGCGAGCGATGCTAGCGCGATTTGCCCATAACGCAGAACCATGGCCCGAAAGCGAGACCGGCGCCGCATATGTTCGCGGAATGCCGGAATGGCCATGCAGTAGGCGGCTCCCGCGATCTGCGCGATCATTTTACCAGGGACGCCGTCGGCTTCGAAAATCGCCTCGACCCCGGCCATACCCTCGCGCCCGATAGCCTCTGTTTCGACCGGCGAGCCGTTTTTCATGACCTTGATGATCGAGAAGACGGCACTCGTTGGGAAATAAACCTGATGAAGGGTGGCGTGAGATTCGAAGACGACTTCGCCAAGCGAAAAGGATACGGGGACCAGGTCTGGTCCGACGGTCCGGATTTCACGGTCCGAGAGGCGGGCGAGTAACCCGTTTGCCGAAAGCGGTAGCGTCTTGCTCATCGGTTTTCGACGGCTTACGTTAACTTGCTTGGTCGAGAGGCATAGCAGATTTAGCGACCTGTTTCTGTCAGATTTCTGACAGAGGCGGGGTTTAACTTCCGATAGACTGCCACGGATGAGTTCCACGAGAGCCTTGCGGATCACTTCCGCGATAGATAGGCCCGAGTAGGTTGGCGTTGCAGCAAAAGGTGACGGTAATCGCACTCGAAGGTGAGCTCGATCTAACCCACCGTGAGGCAATAGCGGAAGCCTTTGAACTCGCCATTCGTTGTCCCGTGGTGATCGTCGACTTTGCTAAAGCGACTTATATTGACTCCACCGTTCTCAGCCTGTTGCTGAAGTTCCGCAGCAAGATCGATGGACTATCGAGTAGACTGATCCTAACGCAGGCCAGTGGCGGCGTTGCGCGACTATTCGAGGTGGCTCAACTGCAAGCATTCTTCACGATGCGACCCGCGTTGGCTGAGGTACTGGCCGAGCTCGAAGTGGAGCCTGCTGCCGTCTGGTCCATCACGCTGGTCGGCGACCGGCCGGGCAGAGAGTCGGCGATGGGGCAACCGAGATCCGAGGAACACCGCGCAAACGGTTTCATCGCAACGGAGTAAAATATGGCAAACTTTATCTGGACAATCGTCGTCGTGCTTTTTGTATTTTGGCTGCTGGGATTCTTACTGCACTTCGGCGGTGGCCTGATTCACATTCTACTGCTCGTCGTCCTAGTTCTCGTCGTCTACAATCTGCTGACCGGCCGAGGAGCAGCCGTTTAACGGACGGCCGGAACAGCCGCCACGGGTGCCGAGTTCCGAACTGCCGCTGTATTATGCGTGCTCGGCACTCGGCCCCGCGCGCCGACGCTACTTCGAACTCGAGCCAACCGTCACGGGGAGTGTCTTCAACTTGTCCTTACCGGAGACGGAATGGACGAAACCAATCTCACATTTGCCCTGATGTAGCGGCGTAATGAGAAAAAACGATTTCCGCCCTTTTGTGTTGGGGTATCCGATCGTCGCGACCCCGAGCGTCGAGCAGTCCTCGTGGTACGAGCCGCCCGGCTCGTATCCGCGAACCCCCTCGGTCTTGCTGGGGGACTGTGCGTCTTTAAAATGCAGTCTTCGCGGCTGTAACTGAAGATCGGGGGAAGCTTGGAAGCTGTTCGGCACCAAACCACTGCCCACGGGCGGTCCCGATGGTGCGTTGCTAGAGCAGGCCGATGCTGCGATGACTAGGGCGATGCAAGAAACTCTTGTAAACCACATTGCACATACTCCAGGTTTAAGGATTTTCGCAGCCTTCGAATCGCAGGTAAGTGCTCCTCTTATCAATTTTCTTCATTCGGCTCGAATGGAACGATGGCGGTAAACGGCGCCGTGATCAAATGTAAACCCGCCGCGAGGAAAAATAAATTCGCGCAAACGCCGCATGTCATCCTGAGCGGAGTGACCTTGTCATCCTGAGCGGAGTCGAAGGAGGAAGGGCGCGACTGCCAATGTCGTGCTAAGCTCCGTCGAAGCATGACCAAAAGAGGCACCTAAATAAAGTACTGCATCCTTCGTCCTTCGACTCCGCTCAGGATGACAAGGCCGCGCCGTCTTTGGGGCATCCGATCGGGCAAGTTCGGTCACCAGAGCTACCTTGAACCTAACCGGAGCGTGGTTGTCGTTTGGTAGGGTGAAGCTCGCCGTGGGTATGAAGTACTTGCCGCTCGCTCCCCGAGGCAAAAGATGATGCACTTCTCAATGTCGACCGAACTCCTAGATCAACTGCCCGACCACCTCGATGAGGTCGTGAAGGCGCTTCGCGAACTCGAAGATCGAGTAGCGACGGTTCGATTTGACGCGAAAAACGAGGAGAGCGTCACGGCCGCGATTCAGAGTGTCGAAAACGATGTAGACCGGCGCTTGCTACCATTCAGGGCGAATGATTTGGTCCAAACAATTGGCGGTCAGTTCAAGGAGCGAGCGGCCGAGAACATCCGCCTGCGCGCTAAGCAGGCCGCAAGCGAAGAAGGCCCGTCGCGCCCGTAGCACAAGAAAGTTGTCTATGCTTCGACGGCGGTTCGCGATAGGAGGCGGAGCTTGCGGTCACTCTCCGACCCGGGCGCTGCGGTCATCACAACGATGCGCATATCACCGTCGCCTTGAAGCGCGAAGCTCGTGTGGTCGAGGATCAGCGCGCCCAACTCGGGGTGAACGAAACGCTTGAGCCCCTCGGTAGAGCCTAAAACATCGTGCTCTGCCCAAAGCCTTGTAAACTCCGGCGAGTTCGTCCGAAGATCTTCGATTAGTTCGAGGAACCCCGCGTCTTGGGGATACTTCGCGGCGACCGCTCGAAACTGCGCAACGCAGCGGCGCATGACGCACTCGGGGTCGCCGAGCCGGCACTGCCACTTGGGATCTCGGAAGAGGCGCCACACCATATTGCGCTCGAGTCCCTGGGCAGTTGCGAAGCCGTAGAGCGCGTCTGCGCTTCGGTTCCAAGCAAGTACGTCCCAACGACGCCCGCTGACGTAAGCCGGCGATGGGTCGAGACATTCTAGTACGCGAACAACCAGATCGCTGACGCGTTCTTCGTCCTGCGGCGCAACCGTGAGCGGAAGCCCAGCAAGAATATGCAGGTGCCGCCGCTCGTCAGACGTCAATCGCAGCGCACGTGAAATTGCTTGAAGCACGTCGGCCGAAACGTTGATAGGCTGTCCCTGCTCGAGCCGCGTATACCAGGTCGTTCCGATGTTGGCGAGCAGAGCGACCTCTTCGCGCCGGAGCCCCGGGGTGCGGCGCCGCGGCCCGTCGGCAAGGCCGACGTCGGAAGGCATGATCTTGGCTCGCCGGGTGCGCAGGAAATCGCTCAGCTCGAGCCGCCGTTCGGCGGTGGAGTTCATCGTGCTCCTTGAGAGGGTGTATCGCTCAGTACTAGGATAAACTAGGTTCTAGTCATAGTATTGCACGGGCGCTAAAGTAAAAGCAACCCCACACTACGCTAGACCTCAGAGTCCAATATGTCGGTTGCTGTTCGACCCGCCGGAATCGCCGGCGTTATTCCCGCACGACCTCTGCCGCCTCCGCCGGCCAAGCCGCCGGGCGCGACCCCCTCGCTCGTCGAGTACGGCGCGCGCCGCTATTTGGTCGTGGCTGGGGTTATGCTGGCTGCACTCTTGCAGACGATCGATCTGACGATCGTCAACGTCGCCCTCCCTACAATTCAGGGCAACTTGGGAGCAACCGTGGACGAGGGGACGTGGGTGCTGACCGCTTACGTGATCGCAAACGTCGTTGTGATCCCCATGACCCCCTGGCTGCAGCTGCGATTCGGACGGAAGAACTATTTCCTCGCGTCGATCGCCGGATTTACCGTCGCGTCGATGCTTTGCGGACTGGCGACCTCATTGACTGCCTTGATTTGGTTTCGCGTTCTGCAAGGAGCTTTCGGCGGAGGATTACTCGCAACCGCGCAGGTCGTTCTGCGCGACACGTTTCCCCCCGAGCAGATGGGCATGAGCCAGTCGATCTTTGCCCTTGGCACGATCCTGGGTCCGTCCGTAGGCCCCACACTAGGCGGAATCCTCGTCGATAATCTTTCCTGGCCGTGGATCTTCGACGTCAACCTCGTTCCTGGCATCGTTGCGTTCGTCATCTTGCTGCGCTACATGCGTGACAACACGCGTCCGCGACCGGCCCCTGTCGACGTTACCGGCATCATGCTGCTTATCGTCGCAGTCGGCTGTCTGCAGTACGTGCTCGATCAGGGACAGCATGACGACTGGTTCTCCGATCAATCCATCCAGCTCTCGGCGTTTCTCGCCGCAGCGGCGACCGCCGCCTTCGTCTGGTGGGAACTGCGGGTTGCCGAGCCGATCGTAGATCTTCGCATCATGCGTCAACCCGCAGTGGCTGCGGCGCTGGCGATCGCCGGCGCATTTGCCGCGATCATCTTCCCGAGCCTGCTGCTGTTGCCGCAATTCACCGTGGAGAATCTGGGTTTCACGAGCACGCTGGCAGGATTCCTGATCGGTGTTCGGGCCCTACCCGTCCTCCTGCTAACAATTCCGGTCGCGCGCCTCACCGGGTTAGCTCACTTTGACTTGCGCTGGTCGATCGGGGGTGGGCTTGCGTTGGCGGGATTCGGATTGCTGTGGTTGGCCGCCACCGTCACCACCGGGAGCGATCTGCATTCGTTCCTCGTGCCGCTCTTGGTGGTTGGAACGGGTTCAGCGTTCGTCTACTCGCCGCTGCTGGTCGCGACGATGCGCGCGGTTGCGCCGGAAGCGGCGGCCAAAGCGGCATCGTTCATCGTCTTGTTCTTTCAATTAGGCGGCTCGATTGCATCGGCGTCGATCGTCGCGTTTCTCGACCGGCGCTTACAGTTTCACCAGACGGTGCTGGCCGCTGAGGCCACACTTTCGAGGCTGCCGGTCATGCAGTTTTTGCAGCACGCGAGCCGCGCCGAGCTGGCAGCCACGGTCAACGCGCAAGCCGCCGCGCTGTCCTATGCCGATGCCTTTCAGGTTACCGGCCTTCTGGCTCTTCTTGCAACACCCAGCGTGCTACTCTTGGCGCGCAAACGACCGTAGGAGTCTAACGAATTGCAATCCGAAGCTGCATGTAATCGCATCTGCGACAATATCACGCGCCTGCTCTTCGAACTACCTCCGCCCGCATCGCGCGCGGTTTTTGCCGCGGCCTGCGCGACCCAAGATCTCGCGGCTGCCTTGCACCGTGCGTCGGGCCTTCCCGGAGATCGGCTCTGGTATGACGCGTTCGAGAGTTTGGAACACTTCCTCGATCTCTGCACGGAGACCCCAAAGCTCAACGGCTCGCCTGCGCTTGCCGAGCTGCGCGACTTCGCCGCCGAGAATTCCGATCTCTCGGCCCGTCTCCAATTCAAACGAGCGAGCTGAGGGCGCAGGTTAACGCGATGGCTGGTCGCCTACAGCCCGATTTGATTCAGGTTCGAGATAAAGCGCTGAGTCGTCGGATTCTCCCACCAGTTCGTAACGGTGGCTTCGAGCTCGGGAACGGCGCGCAAACGATTGACGTGTTGCTCGATGGCGTTACGATCGGGAGCAGGCCGTTCGACGTGCTTTTTGAGGTCATCGATCGTCGCGTGGGCGGTATGCCCGGGAGGGAGCGCCGCGTGAAGGTGGGCGTGGGGAAGCGACAAGAGCGGAAGCATGGTTTCTGCCTCGGTAATGAGCTCCTCGCCCGCTACAAGGCCCGTATCATCAGCGTCGGTAATCCCCTCGCGCCGCTCGCTTTCGCGATCTTTTCCCATACCGGGTACCGTTTACCAGCCGCGCCGATCACACCCCTCCCTATTGCGCTTCTTTGAGCAACTCTTGGATGTTGATGCCGCGCTTGACCGGGTAAAGCAGGCTCCATGTTATTCGCAAAGTTGTTTGCGGCCCGCTCAGCGGTCGCACGATGTTGCTATAGTACACGGCTGCGAGCTGCATGATCTGATCGCCTAGCTTAAAAGTATACGAGCCGCCCCCGCCGATGGGAACGGTCCATTTTTGGTCGCCGGGTGCGCTATAGTTTGCCGTGACAATCGGCGCTGTCGACAAGGAGAACTGTCCGCCCGGAATATTGTAATTGACAAACGGTTGAAACAATCCGGAGTTTACGTTGGGCTGATTGACCCTGCCGGCAAACGACCAAAGCTGGTTTACGAGAAGCCCCATCACGAATCGGCCCGGCATCACCAACGCGACGGCGGTCGGACCGACCGACCACTTTCCGCTCCCCAAGACGCCGGGCGCGGCGGTC
Organism: Candidatus Cybelea sp.; assembly: GCA_049696515.1. Lineage (GTDB taxonomy): Bacteria > Vulcanimicrobiota > Vulcanimicrobiia > Vulcanimicrobiales > Vulcanimicrobiaceae > Cybelea. Next base: position 8,134 of record JBAVTZ010000103.1, read on the forward strand.
GGTAGCTGAAAGATCGGCCCGAGGCCCCAGATCAAAGCGCCGGGCCGAGTCTTCGGAGCAAAAAAGAGCTGTTCTTGGATGTCGCTGAGCCCAAAAGTTGATGGGCAGCCGAAAGCTGAGGCGCAGACCGCAGGCGGTGCGAACGACGGCTGATTGACAAACGGGATAATCGTGCGCGCGATCAAGGTGAGATTGGTGCTTAGCATAATCGGAACGACCGGCTGGATGTTGAGATTGTACTGCCAGCGCGTGTACGGGCCAAGCCCGTAGTTGCTGTTATTTTGGAATGGGATGATCGCAATGTTCCCGACCGGATTTTGCGAGGTTTTGATGATCGCCGCCTTGAGCGCCGCTTGCTGCTCGGGCGTGAGGTTGGTGTCGTCTAATCCTCCCCCGCTGGACTCAGGAGCCGGCGCTGTGCTCGACCCCGGTGTTGGTGTCGGCGTAACTTGCGCCGTTTGTGCCTGCGCGGCCGCTGCAAAGGCGATGAAGAGTGCGATCGCCGCGGTCGCGACTGAGAAGAAGTGCTTCATCTCCTCGTCGGGCTATCCCAGCTCTTGCATCGCGGATTCATCGAGCTTTAGCGCTGCCGCCGCCGTGTTCTCCTTGAGGTGGCTCACCTTTGAGGTGCCGGGAATCGGCAACATCACCGGCGATTTTGCCAGCAGCCACGCGAGCGCGACTTGCGATGGAAGCACGCCCAATCGCTGCGCCACCTGCGCTACCGGTCCGCCCGCCTTGGCGAGATCGCCCACCGCCAGCGGAAACCAGGGGATGAATCCCAAGTTCTCGCGCGTGCAATACCCCAGCACGTTCTCTGATTCACGATCCCCCAGATTGTAACGGTTTTGCACCGTGGCAACCGTCGCCAGGCGGCGCACCGCTTCGATCTCCTCCACACTAACTTCCGAAAGCCCAATATGGCGGATCTTCCCCTCGCGTTGAAGGTCGTTCAGCGTTCCGATTTGATCTTCGAGCGGTACGTTCTCGTCGATGCGATGAAGCTGAAACAGATCGATCCGCTCCAATCGCAGCCGGCGCAGACTTCGCTCGCAAGAGTCGCGCAACTGCTTGGGCCGGCCATCGACCACCCACTGATCGGGGCCGGGGCGTTGAAAGCCGGCTTTGGTCGCGATAACCAGATCGGGCGGATAGGGATAAAGGCCCTCGGCGATCAGCTGTTCGGATACGCCCGGGCCATACGAGTCGGCGGTGTCGATCAGCGTAATGCCCAACTGAACCGCCGTGCGCAACACGGCGATTGCTTCATCGTGATCTTTGGGCTCGCCCCAGATGCCCTTTCCTGTGAGTCGCATCGCACCGAAGCCGAGCCGGTGCACCGGGAGGTCGCCGCCGATCGAAAAGGTTCCGCTGGCCGTCGCGGGACGATTGCTGGTTTGCATCATCTCCGCATTCTACCCACGTCGGCGTCATCCGCCATGCGGGCCTTACCTAGGGTGCCGGCCGTGAGCGGTGAGGCTTCGCGCGCTCTTTCGCGAAGCTCAAGCCCATCGTGACGCGTAGTAAAGTGGTGGTCGTAGCGCTAGCCGCCGCCGTCGCGCTCGGCGGTGCGCTGACGCTACTCGCGGCTCCCGGTATGAGCACCACGAGCGCCGCCAAGATACTCGGCATCGCCTTTGCAGTTGGTCTCGACGTACTCGCCGTCTCGATCGCCGTCGGGGTCAGCCGAATTGGCTGGGGGGCGCGAGTGCGCCTCGGCGTGGCGTTTTCCGTCTCAGAGGTCTTGATGCAGCTGACCGGCTACGCGATCGGTACCGGAGCCGGCCGCATCGCGGGGATGGTCGCCGCATACGCTGGCTTTGCGGTTCTTGCTGGTGTTGGGATCTTCATCGTTCGTGAAAGCGTCACGACTGGCGATCCGACGTTCCGAGCCGATTCAGGCTGGGGGCTCGTGGCAGCATCGGCTTCCATCAGTTTGGATTCTCTTGGAATCGGCCTTTCGCTCCCCGGAGTGCCGTTGCCGCTGATTCCGCTGCTTGCAACCGTCGCGGTCAGTACGATTATCTTCACCAGTCTCGGGCTGGTCTTCGGCGAACAGCTCGGCCGCCGCTACCAACGTAACGCTCAACGCATTGCTGGGCTTGTTCTGATTGCGCTCGCCGCACTCTTCACCTTACAGCACGTCGTCGGCTGGGCGACCTAACCGTTTTAGGTTCCGAAGGGGAGCACGTCACAGTCGATCATCTTGTTGACCAGCGGGCCCGCGACCGTATTGACGAACTCGGTGCGCGTCGCGGCGTCGGTCTTCAGCGTGTTGAGCAGCGGAGCTGTGGCGATACCGGCGATGCGAGAACCCATTCGCGCCATTCTGCCTGGAGAGGACGCCGGATTCGGAGTTGCGGCAGCTCCGACCGGAGCCATCCTTTGCACCATGGCAACGAATCGGCCGCAGCTGAGGCGATTGATCGTTCCCGCGATAGTATTGGCGACCGTCATGGCCGTTTTATCGACCGCCGGCTGTTGTTGCGCGCAACCTGAAAGTAGCGCCGAAACCAGCAGCACGCTTGCGCATTCGTTCGCGATTCTGCGCACGGTGATCGACGGAAGAAGCATTTGCACACCCTCCTTTTTGAATCAACTTCGGAGGGCCTAGGGCAAACTCCCTATTGGGCCGCCGGCACTCCATCGTTGCTTCCATCCTCGGCTCTCCGCAATATCGGTTCCAAACCTGGGAGTAGGGGCCGGCGCCCCGGGTGGAGTACCCTCCCAGGCTCAACAGCGCCGTCGTAGCTCAGTGGTAGAGCACTTCCTTGGTAAGGAAGAGGCCACGGGTTCAATCCCCGTCGACGGCTCCATTTGAAGCCTTATCACATAAGGTTTTTTGAGCGCGTCTATGAGCGCGGTTGCCAAACGGTTGCCGTGCGTTCTCAAATGCCGCTGCCGGCAAGCCGTTCTAGGCGTTCGCCGAGGCGATCGACCGCCTCGCGTTGCGCGTTTGGCATTAGGTGCGCGTAGGTCGAAAGCGTGATAGTGGGCGATGCATGGCCCAGTACGCCCGCCGTAGTGCGAACGTCGACGCCCGCAACCAGCAACGTCGTCGCCGCCGTGTGACGTAGGTCGTGAAGTCGCGTCGAAGAGATACCGGCCCTACGCGCCATTCGCGCGAAGGCATTTGAGGGAGAACATGGCCCCATCGTCTCGATAGTACAGTAAGATCCATGCGATGAGCCCGGCGCGATCGCTGGGAGTGAGATGCTTGATCGCGACCTTCACGGAAGTAACACCCCGTGTCGGGTCGTCCGGACGCTCGAACTGAGGCGGCCTCGCCATAGCTCGAAGAACCGCAGGGAGTCGCCGCCGGATGCGTTGCGAAGCGGGCGGCTATACGGCAACGAGGGACTGGCGACCGGTGACGAGGGGCACAAAGCCGTGGACCCAGGCGGTTCAGGGATTGCGTCTTCGATGATAAGCACCGGGACTCAGTGCCTTCGCGTCACGTGCCCTGGAAGTTAGGCTGCAACCGCAACTTGTGTAGGGTGTTGTGTGTGGCGGCTGGGTCCGAGCCAAGCTAGACTGGTCCGTAGGACGAGCCCAAACGAGGCAGCATAGATGCTGAGGAGGCGTTGCTATGCCACTACGAGCGTTAGATTTGAGTTGCTATGCGCTGAGCGTTTGCGCGGCTGCTACGGTTCTCGCAGGCTGTGGTGGATCGCAGGCACCCGGTGGTGCGCTGGGCGCAATCCCGGTGACGATCGGCCAATCAGCCTCGGAAGCGCAGGCGATCCCGGAGTGGCAGGCGCAGAACCTCGCGCATCGCGCCTGTCCCGAAGCTGAGCCCGGGGAGGCCCAGTGCGAAGCTCTGATCATAAACAAAAGTCCAAAGAGCAAAGCGATTGGCTGGGGTCCCCGCGATATTGAGGCCGCGTATGGCCTTCCCTCGTCGAGCAAAGGTTCGGGGCAGACCGTTGCAGTCGTTGACTACAATGACAACCCCAATGTCGCCTCAGACCTCGCAGTGTACCGCCGGCATTATGGCCTGCCGAAGGCGAAGTTCTACAAGTACAACCAGGACGGGCAACAGGGCCACTATCCTAAAGGCCAGGTAGAAGACGGCGTTGAGATCGACCTCGACGTGGATATGGTTTCGGCGGCTTGCCCGAATTGTACTATCTATCTCATCGAGTCCAACAACAACGGCGCTCACTCACTTGAAAAAGCCGAAGCAGAAGCCGTAGCGTTGGGCGCGCACATCATCAGCAACAGCTTCATCTGTTACCACTCCGTACATTGTGGCGATCCAAACTTTTCAAGCTACTTCGACACCGCCGGCGTAACGTATGTTGCCGCCGCGGGCGACATAGCTTACGGCGTGGGAGGGCCAAGCGCACTCGCAAGCGTCGTCTCAGTCGGCGGCACCCTCCTTTCGAAACGCGGCTCGATCTATAGCGAAGTCGTCTGGCAAGATACCGGCGGCGGCTGCGCTACGCAAATTACCAAGCCGTCGTGGCAGCACGATCCCGGCTGCTCCGGGC
>JBAVTZ010000104.1:0-1848 GCA_049696515.1 Candidatus Cybelea sp.
CTCGCGGAACGCGCTGGATGCAATCGGTAATCGCGACGCGGCGCTTGACCTCGCTCACGGCTGCGTGCGCGTCGCGATCGATGCATCGCGTATCGCCGAAGAGCTGATCGCGTGGTCGACGCCTGCATATGGATACCTTGAGCTGGGCGACGCGGCCGCAACCGGCTCCAGCCTGATGCCGCAAAAGCGCAATCCCGATGCGTTCGAGCTCGTCCGGGCGCACGCCGCGAAGCTAATCGGCGCCTATTCCGGCGCGCTGGGCAGCCTTTGCGGATTGGCGCCGTCGTATCAGCGCGACCTGCAGGAAACAAAGTCTCAAACGATCGCGATTACCGAAGATGCTCTCGCCGTCCTGGAAGCCTTCGGGCGTGCATTGGGAAGCGTCACCTTTACCCGCGATCGGATGAACGCCGCGGCTCTCGACGGATACACGATTGCAACCGACGTGGCCGATGCGCTGATCGCGCGCGGCACCTCCGCGCGCACCGCTCACGCTCTCGTCGGCGCGGCGGTTGCGCGGGCCGAATCTGAGAATCGGCCGCTGGAAAACGGCGATCTTGCACGGCTCGCGTCGCAGATCGGCGCCGAGGCCCTCGACGCTCCACTCGATGCGCGTACCTCGGTTTCGGCGAAACGAACCCTTGGTTCGACCGCGCCGGATGACGTACGCGAGCAAATCCGCTCGCTTGAAGCCGAGCTCGCGAGCCAGCTGGAGCAGTTACCTTGACACGCGTTCACGTTTGGGGCGCGAGCGGCTACGCCGCCGCCGAGGTAATCCGCTTACTGCACACGCACCCTTCGGTCGAACTCGGCACGCTCGAGAGTAAGAGCCACGCCGGAGAGCTGCTCGCCGATCACTTTCCGCTCTTGCGCGCAACGCCATATCGCTTTGACCAACCTGGGAGCGTTCTGCAGGCAACCCGGCACGGAGATTTCGTCGTGACCGCCGGAAACGAAACGCAGGCGGGCACGATCGTGCCGTCACTGCTGGCCAAGGGGGCGCGCGTGATCGATCTCTCGGCCTTTTACCGCTCCGCGGGCTCGGCAGTCTATGGCCTGGCCGAATGGCAGCGGACCGCCATCGAGGATGCGCGCCTGGTCGCCAATCCCGGTTGTTATCCGACCGCGGCGTTATTGGCGCTCTTGCCGCTCGCGGACGCGGTAGATCCGGCCCATATCGTCATTGACGCGAAAAGCGGAATCAGCGGCGCGGGACGCACGCCGAATGTGGGCTCGCTCTTCGCCGAAGTCAGCGGCGACATTCGCGCCTACGGATTGACCGGCCACCGCCACCAGCCCGAGATGGCACGCTATCTATGCAGCGCCGGCATTCAAGCCGAGGTGACGTTCACGCCGCACGTCGTACCGCTGGCACGCGGGATGCTGGCTGACGCCTACGTTTTCTGTCGCCGGCCGGTTGACGCGCGCGCGGTTGAAGCCGCTTATGCGCGCGCCTACGGCGAGAGCGCTTTCGTTCGCATGCTTTCCGAGGCTCGCGTGCCCAGCGTCGTCGCCGTAAACGGAACGAACGATGCCGAGCTGCGCGTCGATGTCAGTGGAACGGTCGTACGCGCGATCTGCGCGATTGACAATCTTGGCAAAGGCGCCGCCGGACAAGCGGTTCAGAATCTCAACATCATGATGCGCTGTCCGGAGGAGACTGGATTCCATGCTCGCGCCATCGTTGCCTGAACTAATCGCGCTGCGCGGTGGCCTCGGCGCCGTTCCGGGAATCCGCCTAGCAGGCGTGCACGCGGGGATCAAGCCGCGCAAACGCGACTTGGCGCTGATCGTCTTCGACGCACCACAGAACTGCGCGTCGATCGTAACGACCAACGAGATCAAAGC
>JBAVTZ010000105.1:0-2451 GCA_049696515.1 Candidatus Cybelea sp.
AGTTCACCGCATAGTTATTCCAGGTGTCGTATAGGGCTATGCCCGAGGCCACGCCGACCGTCGTTTCTCCGGCGATAGGGTTGTAAAGCGCGATCTGCGTAAAAGGTGCCGTCGTATTGGCCGCGCGAAAGAAGACGCTCAGACTATTGCCGTCGCCGGCAATGCCATTCTTTGCGTCCGAACTCGTTATGTCGATCCGATCCGGAACCTGCACCGCATCGAATTGCACGACGTAATTCTTCGGCTCTACCGGGATTTGAGTGGGTAACTGCAAATTCACCGGGTTTTGCGATCCCCCGCGCTTGGATTTAGGTGGACGAAGGGCTTAGGTCGAGGCCGCCGCAGTGGAAGTAGATCGCGGTGGTAAAGTTGCGGAAGTTACGGAACCCGCGAGCGGTGTACTTCACCCATTGGATTTTCGAGTTGAGGCTTTCGCTGGTCGCATTGGTGATGCCGTGCTTCAGGTAGGTGAGCACACCCTTGAGCCGCGACTTCAACATCTTCGCCTTCTTGATCATCGGCGTCAGCCGACTATGCGTTGCCCAGCGATACCACCACTCAAAATGTTTGCGAGCCGGCTTCTCGTACTGATAGTCCCAGAGCACCATGGCTTGCTCCTTCAGGGCCCAAGCCCGAGCGGTTTTCAATTTGCTGCGGCGAAGCGCGCCGAACTCACGCCACTGCTGGTCGTCCATCCCGTCGGGGTTTCGCAACCAGTCGTAGCGGGTTCCCACGAGCCGCGGATCCCCCTCGGCCTGCAATTGCTTGTTTTCCGCGCGGCGCACCTGATCGACCGCCTCGCCCAGATTCTTGGCCACGTGGAACTTGTCGTACACGATCTTCTCGTCGGCGTCTGGCAGGTGCTCGCGAATCGAGTTCGCATACGCTTCGCACATGTCGATCGCCACGCCTTGGATGCCCGCTGTTTGCTCCGGGGTGAGCGTGGGCCAAAATCCGTCCAAGCTCGCTTGCTTGCGCTCCTCGGCCACATACAGCACCCGGCCGCGGTTCAAGTCCGTCACCAGCGTGGCATAGCGATGTCCCTTGCGAAACGCCTTTTCATCGACGCCGAGATAGGGAACCTCTTCCGCCTCGCGCCGTTTCAGACCTCGTGCCACCGCCCGCTCCATGATCCCGTGAATCTCATCCCAGGTGAGCCCCAGCCGCTCGGCCACGGCCTTTTGGCTGGCCGCCTTCAACCAGTCAATCGCCAACCGCTCGAACAACAGCGTGAAACGGCTGTGCGGTTCGGCCCATGGCAAACGCACGGCGCGCACTCCATGCTCCGGACAGTTCGTGCGCGGCGTCTCGGCGTGCAACACGGTTTGATACTGGCAGGTGTCGAGGTGCCGCCAACTCCGAAGTGGCTGGTGATCGTGCAGCCCGCAATCCCGCCCGCATTCCGGACACGACCAACTCGCCGACGGCTTGTGGCCCAGATGCACATGCACCTCGCCGTCGTTCACGTTCAACTCCACGCGTTCCACGAACCACGGTGGCGTAATCCCCAAAATCTGCTCGTACAACTGTCGGTCTTGCATGGCGAAGTTCTCCTGAAGGGTAGGACTCCGCCACGTTATCAGCTTGCTTGTCGAGCGTCACCTTCCTATCCTGATCTTCGTCCGGCGAAACGGAGTCGGGCTCTGCTGGGAAGCAACCTGACAAGGGATAGTCGGATCGAAGGGCGCGTCAAAAGCGCCGCGCTGCTCCGGCGGTTCACGCCGCCCGAGCAGCCTTCCTCCTCCCCGCCCTTGAACGCCCGAGCCATGCCTCAAAAAATCCTGGGGGTCTGGGGGTAAGCCCCCAGGACGCCCCATTAAAAAGCCCGAATACCCGAGGATTTCCGGATCCGCTTCGCCTCGAAATTCGAGCCCGACGGGAGCAGCATCCTGCTGAAGCCCGACGGCAACGGCGGTTGGGACGATTTTCTCAAAATCCCGCAAGCCGACACGCTCACGACGGGCGTGCGCGGGTTCGACAAGTCGGGCGACGTCATGTATTTGGTCGACAGCCGCGGCCGCGACACGGGCGCGCTCGCCACGCTGGATCTCAAAACGGGCGACGAAAAAATCATCGCCGAGAATCCCAAGGCCGATGCCGGCGGCATCCTGGCTCATCCGACCGAGAATACGATTCAAGCCGTGGCATTTACCTACGAGCGCACGCACTGGAAGTTTTTCGATCCCAAAGTTGCCGAGGATTTCAAATATCTGCAAAGCGTGGCCGACGGCGAAGTGACGGTCGTCAGCCGGACGCTCGACGACAAGCAGTGGATCGTCGCGTTCCTGATGGACAACGGCCCGGTGCGCTATTACCACTACGACCGCCAGGCGCAAAAAGAGCGGTTCATGTTCACCAACCGCAAGGCGCTCGAGGAATGGCCCCTGCAGAAGATGGAATCGCTCGTGATTCCGGCCCGCGATGGCTTGGAGCTGGTGAGCTATCTCACGT
>JBAVTZ010000106.1:0-1943 GCA_049696515.1 Candidatus Cybelea sp.
GCGCGATCGGCTACATACAGGGTGATCTCGACGAGTGGCTCGCGGCCAAGCGTTGCAACTCGACGTCCGAGTATCAGCGGCTGACGCCTTCCTCCGAGTAGGCGTCGCAACTCAATCTCACAGCGACTGCGCGCCACCACGACGTGAGAGCGAACACCGCTCTTGCGCTTGGCGATGCACGTCAGAAGGATCCTGAGGAACCGTCATGAACCCCACGAGACTCGCTAAGAAACTGGGCGGCGAGCTCCGGAACGGCTGGGTCAACATACCTGGACCAGGCCACTCGGACCGCGACCGTTCACTAGGAGTTAGGCTCTGCAAGCGCGCAGCTGGCGGCTTCTATGTGCATAGCCTGGCGGGTGACGACCCGAAAATCTGCCGTGCGCATGTCAAGGCACGGCTCGGACCGCTTGCCAAGCGCGCGCGTATCTCCATCGACCGTGCGCACGTGGAGGCGCCGGCAAAGAGTAATTCGATCGGCGCGCTGCGCTTGTGGGGTGAAGGCGAACCGATCGACGGCACGCTGGCGGCGATCTATCTCCCGTTACGGGATTGTGCTCCGGCAACGGGGACGTCGTGGTCTCTGGACTTGCGGTTTCACCCGGCGTGTCCGTTCGGCCCATATAGGTTTCCGGCGCTGATCGCCCGGACGCGCGACGTGGTGACTGGGGAGCCGACTGGCATCCATCGAACTGCGCTCAGCGACGATGGCGCGACCAAGCGCGTGATGCCGGTGGGCCTATCGTCAAAGATGACGCTGGGCCACGCATTAGGAGCTGCCGTCCACCTCGGCAACGCGGGAGCGCTCCTCGGTATCGCCGAGGGTCGAAACGGCGTTGAGCGCCCAGAAGATCTTCGATGTGCCCGTCTGGGCCGCGCTCTCCGCCAGCGGGATCGGATCATTCCCGTTGATTTACGGTCTCTCGCGTTTGTTCGTCTTCGCCGACAACGACGGTTCTGGTCGTGCGGCGGCTCGCACGTGCCAGCGCAGGTACAGAGGGGCGGGCATCGAAGTGCAAATTCGATACCCTACCGAGCACGGAACCGATTGGAACGACTATCTTCTGAGAGGATGACCGGGAATGTCCAGAAGGCCGATACGTCGCGGCGTCCTTGGACGATCTCGCGCACCGAGGCCATCCGCTTCGAGAACGAACATATCGTCCATCTGGTTGCTAAGTTCTCAGAGTCGAAGATGCCCGGTGCCGAAATCGCAGCGCGTCAGTGACGAGGAAGCGATGACAATTCTCGAGCTTGCATCTGGGCCGTTGAAAATCGATGCGGTCGCTCTGCGCGCGGACAGGCAAGCCCTTTCTGCGAAGGCCCGAGAGATCGCGAGAGGTCGCGACGTCCTCTTTCACGGAACGCGGTAGCGGGGCCTTATCCTAGCCAGCGGCTTTTTGCACTTCTCACCCCCTTCACAGACCGTGGCCTTCACCCGGTCTCCTGAAGTCGCCGCACACTTCGCCACTTTGCTGCGCGATGAAGACGAGGGAGCTGGTGCGATATTCGTATTCGATCGTACCTCGCTGAAGACCCGTTACAAGCTTGAGTGCGTCGACAAGGGATGGAAAACGGATCCATCCAAGCTCACCGAATCTTGGAGGGCAGCGTACGATCAGTTTGAAGAGCAGGTGTTTGCTCGCAATGTCGAAATCGCGCCCCACTTCATCGGAGCATTGTGCTCATTGCTGCCGTAAGTCGGTTTTCGAAGTCGCGGCCTTCAGCGCTGTCGCGATCTGTTGCTCATCATAGGGCTTTTGCAGCAAGACGGCGTTATGTAATCCGTCTTGGTATACGATGCGCGGTGGCGCTTCGTAGCCGGTTGCGAAGATCACGCGCAGTCCCGGCTGTTGCTTTACGGCGCGGCTGGCGATCTCGTCTCCCCGCATGTCAGGCAGTGCAAGGTCCGTCACGATCACGTCGAACCGGCTCTTATCGAG
>JBAVTZ010000107.1:0-3014 GCA_049696515.1 Candidatus Cybelea sp.
AGGCTCGCCAGGCCGAGTTCGCGCGCGAGGCGCAGCCGCTCGGGGCGTCGCCCGAAGAGCAGCACCCTGACGCCTTCGCGCTGGAGCAAAAGCGCGTGCAAAATCCCGAAGCCGCCGTTCCCAAGCACCGCGACTGTCGAATCGCGAGCCGGCGCAAGCCGCGCGATCGAATGCACCACGCAGGCGAGCGGCTCCAGAAAGGCCCCCTCAGCGTAACTAACGTCGTTCGGTTTGTGAAAACAGTTGCGCTCGACGATGCGCTTGGGCACGGCGATGAGATCGGAGTAGGCGCCCAAAATCATCGCTGGGATCACATCTTCGCAGAGCTCTTCTTCTCCCTGGCGACACCAAAAGCACACGCCGCATGGCGCAGAATGCACGCACATGACCGCGTCGCCGCGAGCGAACTTGGTGACGCCTTCACCCGTCGAGGCGACGTCGCCCGCAAACTCGTGGCCGAAGCGTGTCGGCATCGCCATCTTGGGATGCCCCCGGCGATAGGTCTTGAGGTCGGTGCCGTCGGTGAGGGCGGCCCGCACCCGCACGACGATTCCGCCGGGCGGCGCTTGCGGCTGCGGCTCCTCCCGTAACTCGATGCGCTTCGGTGCGACCAGCATGGCGACGCGCGAAATGTTTTCTTCGATCACGAACCGTTACCGCCAACGCACGCGAGCAGCGCTGCGCGAACGGGTTCGGGCAGCGGACGGCTCTTCTTCGTGCTCGGATCCATTGCCGCAACGGTAAGGTTCAAGGTCGCGCCCGCCGTGCCGGCGCGCTCGTTGAATACCACGGTGTGCCAGCGGAGACTCGACGCACCGACGCGCTCGATGTGGGTGCGCATGCGCAGCCAATCGCTCATCAGTGCGGGCGCGTGATACTCCGCCACAACGCGAACGCGCGGCAGCCAAAAGCCGTACTCCGTAAAGACGCTTTCGTAGGGAAATCCCAGCTCGGCGAAGAGCTGCATCTCGGCATACTCCGCGAAGCGCGCGTAAGCAGCGAAGTACATCACACCGGCCACGTCAACGTCGGCCCATTGCACCTGCAGCCGGGCCTCGAAAAGGCGCGCACCCAGCGGCAGCGTATCCTGGAAACGTGTCATCGACCGTCCTTCGGCGACCCTTCGACTCCGCTCAGGGTGACAAGTGCGTGATCTGCGTAGCGGGCGACGGGATCGACTTCCAGATTTACACGATCGCCGGCGTGCCGAGCTCCCAGCGTCGTGCGCGTCAGCGTCTCCGGGATCAGCGCGATCTCGAACCAGGCCGGTCCCGCAGCGGCAACGGTAAGGCTGACGCCGTCGACGGCAATGAAACCTTTGACCGGAATCATCGACGCCAATGAAGCCGGGGATTCGATCCGCATGCGTTCGCCTTGCCCTTCGCGCGTTCGTTCGAGCACCTCGGCGGTCGCATCCACATGGCCGTAGACCATGTGACCACCCAGGCGATCGCCGAGCCGTAACGCGTATTCGACATTGACGAGCTCTCCGATCGCTCGAGTACCGAGCGTGGAACGTGCGAGCGTTTCAGGAACCACGTCGAACAGGACAACTTCTCCGTTGATTGCGGTTGCGGTTAGGCAGACGCCGTCGATGGAAATCGAATCTTTGGGCTCCGGCCGTTCGCGGTCTACGCCTTCACACCGTACTGCGAGCGTAATCCCTCCCGCGGGCAACACATCGCAAGCAACGATCGTACCGCGATACCCGATGATCCCGCTAAACACCGGTGAAGCGTCCTGAAAGGATGATGTCGTCCCCGGCCCGTTCGACGCGATCGAAGTGCACCGGCACGTCCAGCGCCGCAAGATCCGTACCCGAGAGCACCGGGACCGCTCGATCGTTACGAAGCAGAACCGGCGCGAGGGCCCAATAAAAACGATCGACCTGACCCGCGGCGATAAGGGCCGCTGCCAGCCTTGGGCCTCCTTCGCAGAGCACGCTGGCAATATCGCGCGCACGCAACGCCTTCATGGCTTGCGGGAGGTCGAGCCGAAGAGCATCGGGTGCCCCAACCAGGATTACGTCGGCGACATCGTCGAGCGCGCCGAGGCGATCCCGCAGACCGGCGGGAGCCAGCACGGCCGTCTTTGCATAGCCTTCTTCGGCACGGAAGACTCGGCTGTTCGCAGGCACGGTGCCGCTTTCGCAGACGATGACGCGCCGATACGGACGCAGCCGGTCGTGCGGCGGTCGCACGGTAAGCTGCGGATCGTCGACGCGCACCGTCCCGGCGCCAACCATCACCGCGTCGTACGTCATTCGCAGAGCGCGCACGTACTTTCGCCCGCCTTCGGAAGTGAGCCGTTCTTGCACGCCCGGCTCCGTCGCGATCGCGCCGTCGAGCGACATCGCCATCTTCAATGCCAGATAGGGGCGTTCGTTTGCGGTCGCACGCGCGAAGATCTCGATCAGGTCGCGCGCAGACGGATCCTCAGCCACCGCGACGGCGATGCCCAGTGCTCGCAGTTGCGCAGCGCCGCCGCCATGTTCGGTCGGATCGAGCGTGCCGGCGACAACGCGAGCGACTCCGGCTTCAATAACTGCTTGCGTGCATGGCGGCGTCCGGCCGACGTGGCGGCAAGGTTCGAGCGATACGTAAAGGGTTGCACCCCGGGCGTCAGAGCCGGCTTGGCGGAGCGCGTTCGTCTCGGCATGCGCCTCACCGGCACGATGGTGGTAGCCCTCGCCGACAAGGCGACCATTCCGGACGACCACAGCACCGGCCGGCGGATTCGGCGAGGTGTTGCCGATGCCACGGGCGGCAAGCTCGTACGCGCGTTGCAAGTAGAGCTCGTCGAGCGGCGTCAGTTTCAGGTAGGTTTGCTCCACGGATGGCCGCTCTTCGTCGCGGGCTCACGCGTGCCCGCTTCGTGCAGCGCGGCCGCAACAACGACGGCATCTTCCACCAGGCCACCGGCTTCGCGCACCGCAGCGGCGCAGTCCCGAAGCGTCGCGCCGGTAGTACAAACGTCGTCGAACAAGATCACGCGACGCGCCGCAATGCTTGTGG
>JBAVTZ010000108.1:0-23397 GCA_049696515.1 Candidatus Cybelea sp.
CCGCAAGGCCGCCCGTGCGTCCGACGCCGCGGCCAACCCTGGCGCCCTGGCGACCGAATCGTCCGCCGAACTATCGCCCGCCGCAAACTGGATGGCAGCGGCCGTCGTGGGCCAATCAGCCGCGCCCATCGTGGGCGCGCAACCACGGATTTCGGCCAAACTACATTCTGGCAAATCCGCGGCCGTACGCATATAACTGGGCCTGGAACAACGGCGCGCAATGGTCTCCGCGCGGCAACTACTGGGGCGGCGGCTTTTGGGGGCCGTTTGGACTCTTCACGCTCGCGGCCGGCCAAGCACTCTGGGCACAAAATCGCTATGCTTCGCCCGCGTACGGCAGCCCCGGGTGGTATCTCTTCCAAAACTACGGGCTGCAACCCGCGGCGTGCGGGCCGCAGAATCTGGTTTACATCTACGGTCCCAACAATGGCGTAATGTGCGCGTACCCCAACGAATACGTGCTCGCAGGATTCTATTATGTCGATCCTGCGACGCTGCAACTCTTCGTGATGTAACCGCCTATCTTCGGGAGTTCGGCGCGGAGCGCCGAACTACGCGCGCATGAGCGGCGAAGCGGTGTGGGCCGTGTTCGATCTCGATGGGACGCTGATCGAAAGCGAGCAAATCTGGCGGGACGTACGCCACGAGTTCGTGATTGCGAACGGCGGCCGTTGGCCGGCGAGCACAGAGGCTGCGATGATCGGCATGCGAACCGTCGAATGGGCCGAGTATATCCACGATCAATTGGGCGTTGCGCTCGCACCCGCCACAATTGCGAAGCGCATCGTCCAGGGAGTCGTCGAGCGCCTTCAAGATCCACCTCTGCTGCCCGGCGCGGACGCGGCGCTCGAACGTCTCGGAAATGCTTTTCGGCTAGGGCTCGCGTCTTCTGCATCGCTCCCCGTTGTGCAAACCGTGCTTGCGAAAACCGGCTGGAATAAATATTTTGCCGTCGTGGTGTCCGCGGACGAGGTCCCGCGGGGAAAACCGGCGCCCGACGTTTACCTGCGGACGCTTGCACTGCTCGACGCCGATCCTTCGCGCACCGCTGCCGTCGAAGACTCAGCCAACGGCATTCGATCGGCGCACGCGGCACGGCTCGCGGTCGTCGCGATTCCAAACCACGCCTTCCCACCCGATGAAGAAGCCCTGGAGCTGGCCTCGCGGGTGCTGCCGAATCTGGATGCGCTCGATGTCGCGGTCATTCGCGAGGTGCTGGCGGCTCCTTGATCCTCCACCCCACGCGTCGACAGCTTTACATACAGCGCTGAGGTTTGGGTTCGAGCCGGCCTTGCTGGCCCGGCGTTGCAATGACGTATGGGGCGCGCGAAAAACTGGCCTCGCGAGGACCGGCAATCGCGCTGCACGCCAGCAGCGTACCGTTTTGCAATAGCGGTGTTCCCTTCCAGGTCATCCAATCGATATTCAGCCGCGCGTCGCGCGGATCGGTAAGGTCGTAGCTAATGCCGTTCTGATCGGTCGTAAAAATGTGCGTCATTGCGACGGACCCGAAATCGTTTAAGGTGTTCGGCAACCGGCGATTATCGCTGCTATAAAATGTTGCCTCGACCATCCATTCCGCCGTGTTGCCGAAGAGCCTAGCGGGCCGCTGAAAGGGAGTACCGCAATCGACGCAGCCCGAGTGAAAGGTCCGGGGCGGAAGATAGTAGCCGGTCGTTTCGTTGACGAACCACAGCGTCGCCTCGCGCCAGGCGTGGGGACCGGTCGTCGCTGCCTCGATGCGTACGTAGATCTTATCGCCTGGACGAACGGTCAGGTTTCTCCGATGGTGTGTAACGGCGATATTCTTCGTGCCGGCCCATTCGATCCAAAAGTAGGCCGAAGTGGGGTAGTTTTTTAGATTGCCGCCGTGGTAACAGGAGACGTCCGACTCCGAGCCGGCTTGCAGAATGTCGGTCGAGTCGTAGGTGTGCCACTTGCCATCCGCATCTTTAGCGTGGGCTTTAAACGTAGCTGACCAGCCATCGAGGGCGATCCAGAGCGACGATCCGTCCGTCGGTTCGTGCCGGTTGGAGCAATTGATCGTTGGTCGTGCCTTGGGAACGACCCATTCGCCCTCTACGATATGAAATCGGTGGACCGGAATTCGCAACGGTACCTCGCCCGGCGCAAAGAGAACGGGACCCGCCCAATCCGGCTGATAGACGCGCTTTACGGAGCTCTGAGTGGTTGGAACGAAGGCGACGTCGAGCGGATGGCGTGCGGTACTTGCGGCCCGAACCCGCATCTGGTATTGGTCGGGCGCAATATCCTGATTTGGGGGCGTCGGAAGGTCACGATCGCCGATGGGCACTCCACTGCAGGCTGCTAACGAACACACGATCGATGCGGCCGAGAGTGCGCGGCGTACGACTCCAAGCTGTACCATGGGTGTGGATTCGGCCGCGACCGGGGGTTCCCGCCCCGTGTAGATTAGCGTTCGATTACTGATTAAGATGCGTACGGACGCTACGTGCCCGCGGGTCAGGCGTGTGCGATCTCGCGAGCCGCGCGTTCGCCCGAGATCACTGCGCCGTTGATGTATCCCATGTCGTTATATGACGTCTGCTCCCCGGCAAAGAACAGGTTGCCTTCCGGCACCGGCTCGATGCCGGCGAAGCGCGTGTACTGACCTACGGCATAGTACGAATACGCGCCATGGTGCCACCGGTCGTGCGCCCACACGTCGAGGTAGGCGACGCCAGTGTAAAGCTTCGCGAGGCCAGGATAGATGCGGTCGAGTTGGCGGACGTACTCGTCTGCGATCGTCTTGGGTGCCGGGCCGTGCGCGGCGGCCGGAAGCACTCCACGCCCGCCGCCCGGGAAGCCTACGAGAATTCCATAGTCGCCCGCCTGGGCCGCCGACACGTCCCACGACTCTTCATACGGAAACTGTACGTAGGAAGTACCGTCGTACCGCTCTTGATTCCAGACTCGGCGCTTGAACTGCATGTGCAGTTTCGCGTTGGTACCAAGTTCGAGACTGTCGATCGCAACGCGCTTCAGCGGCGAGAGTCGCACCCGTCGTAGATCGACGTCGCGCAGGGTCGTGAACGGAATCGCGAGGCAGATGCGGTCGGCGACAATGTCGTAAACCCGCGGCCCCGATGCGAACGTGCAGGTGAACGATCCGTCCGAGCGCTCGCGCACCGCGACCAGTGCTACATTCGTCTCGACCGCTCCGTTGGGCAGTGCACTCGCCATCCGCGTCGCGAGCTGATCGCTCCCGCCGACGATGTGTAACGCTTCGATCGTGCCGTCGATGTTGAAGTGGCGACGTTTTTCGAATCCGAGCAAGTAGATCAAGTTAAGTGCACTCTGCTGCCCTGGATCGGCACCGAACTCCCCCACGCACCCGTTCGCGAGAAGGGAGCCGATCTTCGAACTTCGACCGCCGGGTACGTTCGTCTCGATCCACTCCGCTACGCTGGTGCGATCGAGCGCGCGGCCGGCTTGCGTCGATTTGTCGTACGTTGTCGGGTAGCCGGCCGCCCGAAAAGACGTGTGAAGAGGCCCTCGGACCTGCGCGAGATAGTCGGCTCGCGCCTGCTCGACGCTGTAGCGGGTGCCGTGGAAGAAGTACGTATCGTGACCCGGCTCGTGGCGATTGACATTAATCAGGGGTAAGCCGAGTTCTTTGGCAAGCTGCTGCACCTCGAACTGCCCGAGCGAGATGAATTCACCGCCGTGTTCTGCGATCTGCCCCTGTGCGAAGTAGCCCCGCAATGTCCATGTCCGTCCGCCGATCCGGTCACTCGCCTCGAACACGCGGCTCGCAATACCCGCCTGTCGCAAGCGATACGCACACGTCAGCCCCGCGACGCCGGCGCCGACGACGACCACGCGCGGATCGTGCCGCGCCGCGGGCATCGTGGCATGCGGTACCTCAGGCATCGCCGGAAGCCCGCTGCATCGCGCCAGAGCGCTTGCTGCACCGGCGAGGAACGCACTTCGCGTCTGGCGCATCGTCGGAGAATTCGGCGCTTGCCCTTAGCGGCGCCTGCATTTGCGCGATAGACCGCGCGTTTCCGCTGCGTGGATTTTCCAAGGTCATCCCGGGCCGTGCGCGTAACGAGCTAATGCGGACGAAAGCGTTCCGCTGCTCTATCCTAGGAGGTTGAAGTGATCGAACGGCGGAGCTTTTTATTTGCACTAGGGGCGTCCACACTGGCGGTGCCGCTGCTCGACGCATCGCCCGACGACGCACCGTATGAGCCGCTTGATCGCGCCCTCGTGCTGAGCGGCGGAGGCGCGCGCGGCGCATACCAAGCCGGGTTCATCGGGGCGCTCGCGGCCGTCGGTGGCGTAAATGACGGCTCGCCACTGCCATCCTACGAACTCGTTTGCGGAACGTCGATCGGGGCGCTCAACGGCTGGTTCGTTGCAACCGGCCAATATACGAAGCTGCGTGAGCTCTGGTACGGCATCAGCGGTCAGAATCTCATGCGGGCGAAGCCGCAGTATGCCCCCCTGCGCGATCCCGAGAGCGGAGTGCTAAATCTCGCGGCGGCGGTCGTCAGCTTAACGGATCTAACGAAAAACGAAACCGCGATCTTGCAGAGCCAACCCGTCTACGATTGGATCTCTCGCAACATCGATCCGGCGACGCCGCTGGTGATGCCGCTGGTCTTCGCGACGACGAATCTCACGCTCCAACGGCCCGAATACTTTTACGTGCGACCGCAGAATCGAGATGAAGACTTGCCGCAAAGGGTCTTGCGCGCGCTGCAAGTTACGCTGGGACCGCACACGGTCGTACGCGAAGCTACTCCCGAGCTGTTGCACCGGGCGATCTTCGCTTCAGCGGCCCTTCCGCTGGTGTTCGATCCGGTCCTGATTCCGAATCCCGATGGCACGGTCAATGAGTATTGCGATGGCGGAGTCGCAAGCAACTCGCCGGTCGGCATCGCGCACGCGGTTGCGAAAGGGGCCGACGTCATATTGATGGACCCCCCGTTCGAGCCCAACACGAGCTACGCCGATGCCGTAGAGATTGGCTTCGGCGTGTTCGGTACGATGCAGCGAAAGATTCTCGAGAGCGAGATGCGCAATGCCTACTTTCAGTCCATCGGCAAGCGTGTATTTACGAGGCTGGAGCCGGCGGAAATTGCGCGCGCGACGCAGGGCAATCCTTTGCTCACGAAAACCATGCAAGCAATTCCAGTAACCGAGTTGCGATACGTTAGACCGGAAAAAGTGCTTCCGGTGGGCGTCGTGGGATTTAACGACGAAGTCGGCATCAGCAAAGCATTTCGGGTCGGCTGGGAGGACGTCGGAAGGGGCTTCACGCCATACGACTGGGAAACATTCGGACTCTGACGAGACGCTCGGGAAAGAGCATCAACATGCCAAACGTTCGTCATTCGACCGTCCGAGTAGGCCCCGCAAACGTCTTCTATCGTGAGGCCGGTACACAAGGACAACCGGTTCTTTTGCTGCTTCACGGCTTTGCGAACTCGTCGCACTATTTTCGGCACCTGATGCCGAAACTCGCCGGCCGATTTCACCTGATTGCACCAGACATGCCTTCGTTCGGCTTTACGACCCTCGAAGAGGAGGGCCATCAATTTACCTTTGCCGGTCTGACAAAGACGATTCAGGGCTTCGTGAACAAACTTTCGCTACGACGTTTTGCAATGTACGTGTTCGACTACGGCGCACCCGTCGGCTTCAATCTGGCGGTCGCCAATCCGGATAGCATTACCGCAATCGTCTCGCAGAACGGTAACGCCTACGAGGAGGGCCTGGGTGCCGGTCCTTGGGATCCATTGCGTGCCTATTGGAGGCAGCCTTCACCGGCCATCCGTGAAACGATTAAAGAGCGTATGTCGCTCGATGGGGTCCGTGAGACGTATTTTCAGGGGGTGAGTGATCCCGCCGCAATCGAGCCCGAGGCTTATTGGCTGGATGCCGCTCTACTTGGCCGCCCGGGGATGATGGATCTTCAGGCTGACCTCAAGCTCGACTATAAATCTAATATCGAACGCTATCCTTTGTATCAGCAATATCTCCGAACGCACCGGCCTCCATTGCTGGCCTTATGGGGGAAGAACGACTCCTTCTTCATTCCACCCGGGGCCGAGGCGTTCAAACGTGACGTGCCAAACGCGGACGTCCGATTTTTAGACGCCGGCCACTTTGCTCTTGAAACCAACGTCGACGACTTTGCCTCTGCAATCCTGGGAATGACGGTTAATGCATAACATCGAGGTGATTTCGGATGGGCGGATTATTTGGCGGCCCTTGAACGATGCAGTCTTGATATTTATTGATACGAGATCGGCGATGGTCCAGCACTTGATGGTTTTTGATTAGTTCCGTTTATCGTTTTGCAACTTGCGTTCAGACATTCTTCACGCAAGTACAGTAGGCTGTGTCGAACCGTATTACCAGTAAGGAGCGCTCACAATGCTACTGGACCGTCAAATCGTTTCCGTTTTGATCGGGGCGATGCTTGTCATTCCTTCCGGCTGCAGCAGCGCAAACGTGAGCCCTTCCGAGTTCAGCGCTCGGGAGCAATCTTCGATGCACGATGCGGCGGCGTGTTCACCCGGCTTCGCCCTGGCGCTCAATCCCGCCGGCGCGACGATAACGAGCGGCCAAAGCGTAAGAGTTACGATGGAGCTAACAAGCCTTTGCGGCCTGTTTGGGACAATCGATGTGGGCATTGAGAGCATTTCGCCGCCGCCGGGCGCCGGTAATGGCTTTACTATCTATCAGTCGCGGTATGACATTCCACTTGCGGCAAACGGCGCCGCCGGGGCGTATATTACATTAGGTGCGACGCCTGCGACGTTGAAGACCACCTACGCTCTTACCATTCAAGCTAAAGACGTCTCGGGTTGTTGCCGGGGCGTGCAGCACTCGGCAACTTTCGCCCTGACGGTTCGATAGGTTTCTGCAGCGCGCCGCAGGCTGTAGTTTGACGCTTCTGCGCGAGCGCCTAGTGTGGACCGACGTGCTCGATGCGTGGAAGCTTGAGAACCTCGAAGTCCCCGATGTGGATCTTCGACAGGTGCGAAAGGTCCGAAGAATTCCAAGGATCGCTTCCGTCCTCGGCGTTGGCGAAGTAGAGCGCGTTGCCGCTCGGCCCCGTGTCCGCAAGGTATATCCCATAGGTTTTCATCGCCGTTGCGACCATTTGCGACTGAGGTCCCCATCCAGCAGTGCTGAAGGATGCCTTGAGCCGTAGACGAGCTCCGTACGGCAACTCGTAAGTGCTCTTACCGTAAAAAGGCAGCCTGTCGGTATCGCTCGCCGGAAGGACGAAGTCGTACTCGGCGACCGCGTGAGCGGTGGCCGCCCAGTTGAGCGCATGGGAAATCGACCCAGATTCATAATCTTCCCATCGCACCATTCCCGCGAAAAGCGAAAGGCCCGATGCCATTGCTGAGGGATCGCCTTTCGTCAGCGGCGCGAACGGCTTTCGCATGTCCCAATGGGCGCCGCTATAGGCGCTCAACCTGCCGTTTCGATAGCTCGTGCCGTAGGCCTCATACAAATCACAGGTCTGCGTCTGCACGACCATGGCGTGCCGATCGGAACGCGGCTCGATGTAAAAGCCGGCCGCCCACGGATACGGTACGGAAAAACGATGGTACGGTGATTTCTGCATCACGGTACGCGACGGAGTGTTATCGTTTGCGAGGTTCACCTTCTCTAAGCCGGTAGATGCGGAGAATGGAGCGGTGTCGCCGGCTTTGCGAACCGAAGCGATGTAGGCTTCGCTGTTCGGATCTACCTCAGCGTCGATCACCGGCGCACTGTAGTAGTCGTTCCCGGCAAAGACGGGGCAGCCGTAGTAGAGTGGGGTTTGTCCGTGTCGAGCGATCGGGTCCGCACCAACCGGAGGTGCGGACATATTCGAAGACGGAACCGCCTGATAGCCCGAGCACGCCGCCAAGCTTGCTATCGCCGGCCAAACCAACCAATACAAGTATTGCTTACTCTTCAAAATACTCCAGCGTTCGACAGGTTACCGCACGACGTTTGCTCCGGGCGTTGCCATGCTCAAGTCTCCGATTCCTCTCGCTATCGGTGCAATGGGCCAAAAGACCTAGGACTCGCAGCTACGAACGACTGAACGTCGCGATCCAGTTGGACTCCCAGCTTTTGCCGCCATCGGGCGAAAATGATTGCACTAATCGGAAGAACCTTGGAGTGATATCGGAGAAGACGAAGCGAACGCGAATCGGTTTTCCGTTATATGTCTCGGTGTCATAAAACACGCCCCGTCCGTTGTTGAATGCACCCACCATCGGAACCCCGAGGATCCCAACCCGGCTATTTGCGAAGTAAACGTTCCACTGAGCGGACTGAGGATCGTATAGGCGAAAGCTTAGTGCTTGAATGTGCGTCTGTAAGTTGCCGATCACCAACTCGCCAAGATTGGCTTTGCCATTCCAGATTTTCCGTACGACCGAGGTGCCCGAGTAGTCGATCCAAGTATGTGCCCCCGTAAGGGGGTGTGCCAGTCGCTTTACATGCGCAGTCCAACTACCAAATTCGAAGTCAAAGTCGTGCTGGTGGCCTTGAGGAGCTGCCATCGCCGACTGCTGCCATGCGCATAGAATGGCTAAGCAGGTACAGCCGGCGCGTAGACTCCAAGAGCGCATTCGTTCCTTTATTTGATTCAAGAGGCGAGTTGGCGTTCCGACAGCAGCGTGTAGGTCACGACCACGGTTCCGAGCAGCAGGGCTGTGTTGGCAACCGCGATTACCGCTACGGTTTCAAACCATGAGTTTGCGAAAACTGGTAGCGTAAACAGCGCTGCGGAGGTCAAAAAGGCGAGTGGCAGCGGAAGCAGAAGGCATGCCGACGACTGTCGGCGCCCATTGCGAGTCACGCTCGTCGCGGCGCCGGCCGTGAGAACGACGGCAAGGCAAGCGAGGATGTCGAAATACCCTCGCCACGCGCCGAGGCTCTGCACGTAGGGCAGCGGATCGAGCCGGACCGTCACCAAGCCTACGACGACAACTGCGTCGGCAAGAAATCCAAAGAGAATGGTCGCATAGGCGACGTACTCGAGAACCGCTCGCCATTCGGTCCGGGCTCCGAAATGCGATGAGAGCCTAACCAGCAGCAAAAGCGCGAGCGTGGCGCAAGCGCGCGACACGATCAACAGCAACACTGCCACCGGCGCCGACGGTACGACCACAAAACTGGGGTCGAGCATCGTGCCCACGGTACAGAGGAGAATCAGCGAGATCACGCGCGCATCGGGCCTTCGCCATTGGAGCAGTGCGATCAGCAGCGCACAAAGCGTAAGCCATACATTGACGCCGAGCCTGGAAACCATCGGTTGCAGCTTCCAGAGGGTTGCGTGCTCCCACACGGTGCTGCCCGACACCCTTACCACGCGCGACGAGGTCCTACGATCGATCGTGAGGGTAGTGGGCCGGGTCGCCATCGGCTGGTAAAGGATCGCTATCCGCGCCTCCAGATTTTGCCCGCGCAAATCAATACGATCGCCGTCACGTAAGCCGCCACGCGTTGCCGCCCCATCGGGCCGTGGCCGCGCTATTGCGACGGTGTACGGCTGCACGATCGCGACGTTAGAATCCCACCAGCCAAACCAGGGCCTTCCCCCCAGCCCAAACTCGTCCGCGGCCACTACTAAGGTTGTAAAGAGAGATAGGGCGCAAAGTGCTAACAGACCCCATTTCCAGAATCCCTCGCGCTTTTCGATTCCTTCGGTCCGCAACGCCCCCGGCAGAACGCTACCGGCCGTCGCCCGATAACCCTGTGGATCAGATAACACTACCTAATTGTAGCAATGGTTCGCGCCGCCGGGAAGGACCGCAATCGGCAAATGGTTTGGGTCCACGGAGAGGCCGTTAAAAGCATTCGCAAAGCATCGTCACCGCTTGCTTCGCGATCGACGGAGGGATAGCGGCGTAGCCGACCACGATCCCGTTGAGTGTGGGACGGCCGTGAAAGTAGTTCGATAGAGCGGGAACGATGATACCTTTTTCCGCTGCGCGCAAAGAGAGCTCGGTGTCCTTTATCGGTTTGGGAAGGTTTGCGATGAATTGAAGACCGGCGCGGGAATCTCGAACCTGGATTTGCGCGCCGGCCCGACGAGCAAGCTCACCGCTAGCAAAGCGACGTCGCTCGTCGTAAATCTTGCGCATTTTCGTGATATGACGACCGAAGTGGCCGTTTTCCATAAAAGTGGCGACCGCGTTCTGGATGATGCTGCTTGGGTGTCCGCCCGTAACCTGCTGCGCGGCTTCGAACGCACCGCGAAGCGACCGAGGGACTACGACATAGGCGATACGCAATGCGGGTGAGAGTACTTTGCTGAACGTACCGACGTACAGCACGCGATGCCCACCGTCTAGGCTGTGGAGCGCCGGCTGCGGCTTACCAGTGTAGTTGAACTCGCTATCGTAGTCGTCCTCGATGATCCATGCGTCGTGCCTTGCCGCCCAGTCAAGCAGCGCGAATCGTCGCTCGAGGGATAGCACCGCCCCGGTTGGATACTGATGCGAAGGCGTCACGTGAATGAGTTTGGCGCGGTATTTTGCCAGAGACGCAGCGACGATCCCGTCATCGTCAACAGGCACCGCGCGAATGCGGGATTGTTCCGCAAGAAAAACCGCCCGGGCATTAGGATAGCCGGGCTCTTCCACGATAACGGCGTCGTTTCTCTTCAAGAGAACGCGCGCAATGAGGCTGAACGCCGCCTGGGCTCCTGAGGTGATCAGGACCTGGTCTGCGTTGCACGCGATTCCGCGCGTTTGGGCAAGACGCTTGACGATTGCTTCGCGAAGCCGCTCGTGCCCGAAGGCACTTGGATAATCGAGTGCCCGCGGCGTCCACTCCGACGGTTTGAAACCCCGTCTAAATTGCGCGGCGGGAAAGAGATCGAGTGCTGGGATGCCAGGGCGGAAGGGCACCGCAGCACTCAAGTTGCCCGCGAGCGCGTGCGACGATAGAAACCTTTCCGCAGTGTCGGGAGGAGCGGCTTCCCGCTGCGTTTGGCCGTTGCGGCTCCCTTTTAGGCGACTGTGCACCGTTTCGGCTACAAATGTTCCTACGCCCTGGACGATCACCAAGTAGCCTTCAGCGTGGAGTTGGCTAAGCGCGCTCACGATGGTGTTCCGCGATAGGCCTAAGTGCGTTCGTAGCTCCCGGCTCGAGAGAATCCGTTCTCCCGCTTCCAATCGTCCTGAGAGGATGGCTTCTCGAAGTGTCGTTTCGAGCTGGCGCTGAAGCGGCACGCGTGAAGTTCTATCAAGGACGATCCCTTCGTTTCCCATAGTGGTTCTATCGGCTTTGCTGAAACGTGGATCTTTCCTGGTGCCACTGGATTTGCTAGAATGCGCAATAGTTGAAGCACCCACGAGCCGAACTCGTAGGTGGCATTGCCATGCTTGGAGTGTGGCTCGCATTGGGAGATAGAAGGTAACGATGGATGCTCGAATCCGCCTGGGACGCCATCCCGAACGTGGGCATTACGACTTTGCAACAATCGCCGGCATCCTTGACGAAGGAACGGTATGCAATGTCGGTTTTGTCGTAAACGTCCAGCCGATCGTTCTCCCCACCATCTATGGGCGCATCGAGCGGAGTCTTTACATCCATGGGTCTGCCTTGGCTCGTTGGATGAATGGCCTGATCGGAGAAGCTCCGCTGTGCGTCAGCGTAAGCATCCTCGACGGGCTTGTCCTCGCGCGTTCTGCTTACCAACACTCGTTGAACTACCGATCGGTGATAGTCCTTGGACGTGCCGAACCGGTCGATGACGGCGTTGAAAAACTCGCTGCCTTGCGCGCGATGGTAGAGCACGTGTGCCCAGGCCGCTGGGATGACGTGCGGGGTCCGGCCGACAACGAACTGCAGGCGACGCAGGTCTTACGTGTCGACATTACTACCGCGTCCGCGAAGATTCGAACCGGCCCTCCGCTGGATTTTGACAAAGATCTCGGCACCGGCGTTTGGGCGGGCGTAATTCCGACTCGAATCGTGCGCGGTGAGCCGATCCCAGACCCCAACCTAGAAGAAGGGGTCTCGGTTCCCGCATACGCTCGCTAAGGCTCGGTTAAGTCGGCGTTCTGCGGCGAGGGTTTCGCTTTACATCGTCTTCCAGAGCAAGAATAAAGTTCGGCGACAGAAGGCGCTCGACGAGGCTCGATTCCGATTCCTGGTAGCCGTCGCTTCTAAGCCGATGCTTCAGCGTTGCGAGCCTAGACTTCGCGGTCGGTCTGATCTCGAAAGTGACCTTTACGGTTTCATCCGGCATAGTCGTCTGCCATCACTCACACCTCGATGAGAAGAGCTGCACCGGTGCCGCCACAAGTGCAGCCGGCACCGGTGCTATCATGGAACTTATAAGCTATGATTTCCGATCAGGAACTGGTAGCTGAAGTAGATCGTTCGGAACGGCAGCCCGAACTGTTCGGTAGCCGCAGTCCCGATATAGGGTGTGTACTTTGAGGGCGAGGCAAACTGGTTGAGCGGCAACGGGATGCCTTGGCCAATGAGGCCGGCGATCGTTGCCCACTGATTGAATACGTTCAAAACGGTCGCAGTAAGCACTCCGCTTCCTAAGGGGTAGGCGGCGCTGAAATCACTGTAGTCGTAGGCGGGTAGTGATTTCGTGTTGCCGGCCGATACGGTGAAGAGCGTGTAGCGCAGGTCCAGGCCGTGGTTGAACGTGTAATCCGCCCCGATATTAGCCGTGTGCAGCGGCACGCGTGCCAATTGCGAGAACGGGATCAGGGTAACGTTGTCTTCAATGAGTTGCTGGTTGGCTCCAAGGAGTATCGTCGACGTCACCGCCCAGTCATAGTCAAAGTAGAGATTCCGCGTCGCTCGATAGCGCCCGCTGAGATCGGCCCCTTTGGCGCGTAGCGTCCCCACGTTGAAATTCCCGGTAACGCCGAGCAATGACGGAGCGACCGCTACTCCGCACTTCGCTCCGACCGCCCGCACGTATTCTGCAAGCAGCGCAGGCGGAATGAAGCCCGAACCGCTCTGGGTCAGCGGTACGATCGTAGAGTACAGCTTGTTGAAGACATTGGTGTTATAGATCGTGAGCTGCGTCAACGAGTCACCCGCCCAGCGGTGGGTGTAGGCAAGCTCCTCGTCTACGCCCTGCTCCGGCATGAGCACCGAAGTCGGGGCGGTTCCCACTGAGTTCAGGCCGTCGCAGGTAATGGCGGAGCCGCCACCCGCTCCGATGATATCGTCATTCGGTACGTAGCTGTTGTTCAGCATGTCCTGACTAGGCTGCGTCGTCGTGTTTCCTACCGACGCACGTATGACGTCGTGCGCCGTAGCACGGTCCACGACCGACAGGCGCGAATCGAGATAGGTCGAGTTCGTCGCGCTGGCGTGCTGCTGCCACAGATTAGCAAACGCGGCGACCGGCGAGTTGACGGGGTGGTATACGTAGCGGGCGTAATAGCCCTGTTGCCAAACGGTTGGATTGGATGCCGTACTCGAAAGGGTTCCGTTGTTGTTCGAGTTCGTTGTGAGGAAATACGCATTATTCATGTACGTCGTTCCGATTTCGAAGTCGTTGTTCGGCGCCGGGAACGTTAAGCCGACCGTTAGCCCGCTGGTGTTGACGCCGGTATCGCGCCAGGAAGCATTCGACCCCGGATAGGTAAAGAACGGCAACTGAAACGTTCGGTCCCAGGGGTTGTTGTAGAGAGTATTATAGAAATTTGCCCGCAGTATGGAATTATCGCTTTGATAAGTGTAGGTTACGCTGTTGTCGTTGAGGTGAAAGGCCTGCCAAGCCGGGCCCGCTCCCTGCCAGCCGGTATTGAAGTTGGCGTAGGCCGTCGGCGTTTGACACGTCGTGCCGCCGTCGGGCTTGCCATTGGGCCCAAATCCGTTCAATAATCCGAGCGCGTTGGTCGCGGGAAACGTGCCGGTCGGGCATTTAAACGCGCTTGGCGACTTAGGGTTGTAGGAGCTGAGGAGTTGATTGCCGCGCGCAAGCGCGGTCTGGTATGGGAGAAAGTCACCGTCTCCGTTGCCGGTCTTGTCCTCCCACCTCGAACTCGTATACATCGTGTACGTAAGAGTATTTTTTGGGTCGAACGTATAGCGCAGCTTGACGAGCGCCGTTGAACCTGGCGCTCCGGAGCCGGCGGTATAGATTCCAAGGTCGTGAACGGGGCCCGAGAGGACCGATTGGTCGAAAGCTGCCCCAGGTTGATAAAAGGTTGCGTTTCGGAACGGTCCGTTTAGACCATCGGTCCCGTAAGCAACGGCGTAACCAAGATGGCCGAACGTTCCGGTGGAACGAAGACTCGTCGAGAGCTGTTGAAAGGTGCCGTATCCTTGAGTCAGCGCAGTCTGCGATAGCGGTGTAGGGTCCAACGTTTGGAAGTTGACAACGCCACCGATGGCATCGATCCCTACCAAATCGCTCGCCGACCCGTACATGACGGTAGTATTGCGCAGTCCGTAGACCGGTGAGAGGTTGTAGTTGTAGCCTCCTTTGACGCCGTAACCGATGGGATTGCCATCGATCGCCGCCTCGGTCTCGAGCGTGCCGATTCCCCGAATGTTGAGGTTGATGTCGTCGGCGAGTGCTGCGGTGTCGCCCGTAATGCCGTTATTGACGCCGGGCAGCGTGCGAAGAGCGTCGGCGACGCGGGTGATGCCTTGGCGCTCGAGTTCCTCGGTATTGACCGTCTTGGTGAACGTACTGGATTGTTGTAGCGAGTCACTCGCGCGCGCCGAGGTCTCCGCGATCACATGGAGAGTTCCGGCACCGCGATGCATCGAGAGCGTGGCTTTGATTGTTACGGCGCCGACCGAGATGGGTTTTGAAACTGCCGGCTGATAGCCATCGCGGCTCAACGAAATGATGTGCTGCCCGACCGGAACTGAATCAAATTTAAACCGGCCGGCGGCGTCGGTGCGAGTCGTGGTTTGCGTGCCGACCAGGCCGACCTCGACGTTGGGAATCGGAACACCCGTCGTGGCGTCCACGACGGTTCCGACGATACTACCTTGTGGCGCTATGGGGGGCGGTGCCGCGACGGCGGGCACCGCAAACGCGAGCGCTGCCGCGAGCGCAATGACTGCTCGCGACACGCGCCTGTAAGCGAAATTCACGCGAATCTCCTTCAGTAGACGTGTACAGGTGATGGCACAGATAGAGGCCACCAGAAGGAGGTCCGCGTTTAGAAAGACGCAAGGCTTGGGGCGCTCGGCGGCGCCGCGGCGTAGAAAGATATCGCGCGAGATCGTGACTGCACGGACGAACCGCGCCGGCGAGTCGGCGCAACAGCGTCACGATGACCGTGGCGATCGAATCGCGATGTGCGATGAGCCAAGAGGCGATGCTGTAGACGAGCAGCGCGACAAAGGCAGCGCAGACGGCCGTCGTCCCAAGGCCGAGGAAGATCGAGCCACCGAATGCGTCGGCGAGCTCCTCGACGGGCACGCCGCCGAGCCGCCCGTCGAGCCATTCCATCGCGGGAACCACGGTCGCGGTAAGGGCGACCACACTCAGGACGAAGCCGATAGCTATTGCCGCGCCGGGGGCAGACTGCCTTATGCGGGTGCGGTTCGCTGCGGCGATCTCGAAGCAGCTGCGCAGCCCTCGGCGTGCGAGCACCGCCGCGATCACCAACGCTAGACCCGCGATGAGTCCGCGCGAGTCATGAGGTAGGTTGTCGTAGGTATCGTGTGAGAGCGCGAAGTCGCCCACGATGTCGATCGCGAAGTGCGCCAGTGCCGCCGCAGCTGCTGCGGCGCACAAAGCAAGATAGGCGAGCGTTCGAACCCCTACGCGCACAGGCCGTCGCTTCGACGAGTGACCGTTTCGTCCTATCGTTACGCGCACGCCGACCTTCCGCCCCTATTCGCGAGGTGCGGGCTCGTTAACTGAGGTAAACTTTTGCCGGTCGAAGCGATCACAGCCGATCAGGTCACGCGTGCAGCCTGGGATCGTTCGTGACGGCCTCTACAGTTAAGCCGATATTGACGGTGTATCCGACGAGCAGAACCCCGGCGGGTGTCAGTCGGCTGTCTACAATGCCCCAGTTGCGTCGGTCGATCGTGAATTGCGCCGTGTAGCCGGCGCGCCATCCTTTTCCCTCCGGAATGATGCCAACGACCTGCGCCGGGAACGAAATCGGCTTAGTGACGTTCTTAATCGTGAGGTCGCCGGACACAGCGAAATTTGAGTTGTCCTTGGCAGTAATGGACGTGGAGTGAAACGTCATCGTGGGATACTTTGCAACGTCGAAGTACGTAGGCGAACGGAGGTCGGCATCGCGGTCGTGATTGTCGGTGTCTTCGTGGCTGACGTCGAGCTGCGCATCGAGACGCTGGGGTACCGGGGTGTTCCCCGTATTGACAATGGTGAGCTGCCGCACTGGAATGTGGCCCCAGACCTTCGAGACGATCATGTGCGAAACCGTAAATTCAGCTCGACAATGCGCCAGGTCGGCTTCCCAGACGATTGGTGGCGTCGCCGCACTTGCAAACAACGGCGTCACGGTGAGTGCAAAAATGATGGCAAGTCTATGCATGTAGTAGAGACCCTTTCTTACGTGAGCGAATCGGGCTGCTTCGCGCGGGAGCAAAAAAAACATTTCAGCTTCGCCATCCGCGTCTCGGTGCCGTGGCGATAGCTACGCCGCGCTTGCTCGTCAAGCCGGCCGAAACCGGCTGCGCCGCGAACTCATCGCTTTTGATAGCCCTTTGATTGACGGAGGTGCGAACCGGGAGTAGCGTTTAGCCGGTGATCGCGGGTTTGGCTTTACCGCTGCTCTTGCTTGCACTGAACGCGCCGCCGCGCAACATCGCTGCACTGGCGACTTCCGTGACACTCGCGCCCGGTATGGCGTCCTTTGTCTACCTCGACGGTCCCTGGAAATTTCATATCGGGGACGATCCGCGTTGGGCATCGTCCAGTTACGACGATTCGTCCTGGGCATCAATCGATTTGCAACCTAGTCCCGGTGCTCACGATCCTGACGTTGGGCTTTCGAACTGGGTGCCCGGGTGGGCGGCACATGGATATCCACGTTATGCCGGCTACGCATGGTACCGCTTGCATATCGCTCTTACGGCCGCGCCTGCCACCGAGCTTGCAATGCTGGGCCCGGCGCTCGTCGACAGTGCCTACCAGGCGTTTTTCGACGGAAATCTCGTTGGAGCAATCGGCGATTTTCGCGGGCCGGTGCCGAGGGCGTATGGTATTCGCCCGAAAGTCTTCGTCCTTCCGTCATTTGCTCGCCCTTCGACCGGAAAACCCCAACCGATACTGGTCGCTTTACGAGTGTGGATGGGGCCGTGGGGGATCGCGGACCCGCAAGGAGGCGGAATTCACATTGCCCCAGTACTGGGGAATGCCGAAGCAATTCACGCGGAGTATTTTCTTCAATGGCTCGAAAAGATTCGCGGCGACTTTTTTGAGATCGGGCAAGCGCTGCTTCTTGTGTTCCTCGCGCTCATGGCGTGGAGCCTCATCCCATTCGATCGATCGAACCGCGCATACCTATGGCTGGCTGCGGCGCTCGTCCTGACGGCGTGCGTCCGCGGAAACCTGATGATTTACTGGCTTGAGGGCGGCGAAACCGTTCATGCCTTCGAGGCAGTTTCGATCGTGTTATTAGTGCCGCTGACACTTATGGCGTGGACCTTTTCCTGGCACAGTTGGTTCGGGCTGGCGCGAAATGTCTGGTTTACGCCGGCGGTTGTTACGCTCGCTGCGGTCTACGTGCTTGCCGAGTTCTTGACACGTTCCTGGTTCTACGGAGTATTTCCGAGCTGGGTGGTTGCGTTGATGCATCATGCGATTGCCTGGGATCGCCTGGTTTTCGTCGCGCTCTGGGCCTACATCGTATACTGCGTTGTCAGACGCGACGGCCTTGCGACGTGGGTCTCGCTGCCGGCGATGCTTCTGATCGCGATCGGGCAGTTTCCGGCGGAGCTGGGGTCACTCAATGTGCCGGGGATTTGGTTTCCGTTTGGAACCGGGGTATCGTTGACAAATTTTGCTTATTTCTTTGCCACCTTCGCGCTTTTCGGGATGCTGCTTCTCCGGCTGTGGAGTTTCGCACCCCGCGGCCGCGCTCCGTCGGTTGCGTAAGCAGGTTTAGGATAAAAAATTCGCTGCGCCGCGCTTGCGGTGCGTAGAAAGGGAGTTATCGTGCGGAAGTTGATCGCTGGGATGAAGATTTCACTCGATGGGAAGGTTGAAGGGGCCGACGGCATCGCGGATTGGGTAGAAGCCTGGTCGGATGACTACGGTCTGATGGCGCAAGTAGATGCCTGTGTGCTGGGAGGAGGCATGTACCCCGGCTACGAGCAGTATTGGACCGGGATACAGAATGAGCCGCACACACCCGCCTGGATTACCGGCAGCGCGCCGACGCCGGCTGAAGTTGAATGGGCCCACTTCGCCACGCAGACACCGCATTACGTGCTATCGAACACGCTAACTTCGGCCCTTTGGCCGCGAACGACGTTCGTCCGAAGAGTCGAGGAAATTGCTGCGCTTAAGCGGCAGCCCGGCAAGGATATTTATCTTGTTGGAGGCGCTCGAACTGCGGCAAGCCTTATCGATGCAGGGCTGGTCGATGAACTTCGGCTGATTGTTTATCCGCTGATCGCCGGTGGCGGAAAGATGCTCTTCGGGACGATGGAACCTCGCCGTGCGCTTGAGCTGCGGAAGGTTCAACAGCTTGCTGATGGGCGCGTGAGCATGATCTACGGAATCTCCTAGACGATAGCTCGCGCTCGCCTGGCTGTCGCAAACCCGGCCGTAGCCGCGCCGGAGACCTTGACGGCGCCCGTCGCCCCCTGTATTATTGTTTAACCAAATGGTTAAATATCGTGAACTCGACGCCGTCTTTTCCGCGCTTGGCGACCCTACGCGGCGCCGCATTATCGAGCGGCTCGCTCGAGGGCCTCTGACCGCCGGAGAAATCGCCTCGGGCTTTTCGGTCTCGCAGCCCGCTATTTCCAAACACATCAAGGTGCTCGAAGAATCCGGGCTGCTGGCACGCAGGGTGATCGGGCGCGTCCATCACTTGCGCCTCGTGCCCAAGGCGATGCGGCCGGCGGAAACCTGGCTCGACCGTCAACGCCGCTTCTGGGAGGCTACCCTCGATCGGCTCGATACGCTGCTTTTGCAGGAGGACACATGAACGATAGCAAGACCGCGGTGCCAAACGCCTTGGTGCTGCGCCGTACCTTTAACGCTCCGCGTGCGCGCGTCTTCGCCGCGTGGACGAATCCCGACCTGATCCGGCGGTTCTTTTCGTCGGACGATTCTTCAGTCGCGGTGCTTGCCTTGGACGTCCGTATCGGCGGGTCGTACCGCCTTGCATTCCGACAGCCGAGTGGGGAAGAGTGGGTGGTGTACGGCACGTACCGCGAGGTCGTGCCTCCCGAGCGGCTTTCGATGACGTGGAGTTGGGCAGAGGACGACCCGTCGCTGGAACGGGAGACGCTGCTGACGTTGGAGTTCCAGGATCGCGCGGGCGCAACCGAATTGGTGCTTACGCACGTGAATTTCCGCGACGAACAACAGCGCGACAGTCACAAACACGGTTGGACGGATATGCTCGACAGACTCTCGGGCGTCTTGTGACGTTGGTGACAGTCACGACGAGAGCTAGGCCGGCAGCGACGACAGTAGCGCTGGCGGCAACGCTCGGACTCGCCGGCGCATCTTGGACCATCGCGATTCGGCAGATGAACGGGATGCACATGGGCGCTGCGACCCAATTTGGTTCGTTCGCTTCGTTCGTCGCGCTGTGGGTGCCGATGATGGCGGCGATGATGCTGCCGAGCGCGGCTCCAGCGATCTTGAGGTGTGCTCGTGCCGCTAATCGTATACTCGCCGTCCCGCTCTTCGTTGGATCGTACCTCGCCGTCTGGACACTCGTGGGCGTCCCCGCGTTTTCCTTGTATCGGCCGCACGGGTCTTTGCTCGCGGGAGTGGTTGCAATCGCGGCCGGCGTCTACGAGTTCACACCGATCAAGCAGCGCTTCCGCCGGCGCTGCCGCGAAAGCGTCCGCTCCGGATTCGAGTTCGGTCTCTGTTGCGTCGGCTCGTGCATCGGACTGATGCTGATGCAAGTGGCACTGGGTGTAATGAGCATCGTGTGGATGTTGGTGATCGCGGTCCTGGTTCTCGCCGAGAAGCTCATTCCTGCGAAAGCCGCGATCGATGTGCCGCTTGCGCTGGCGATCGTCGGACTTGGAATCGTGATCGTCACGGCGCCCTCATCGGTTCCCGGCCTCGCGCCACCGATGTAGGGACTTATACCAAACACAATTTGAAAAAGAAGGAGCGAAACAATGAAGACACCCCCGATCGTGTCGCCGAAAGAGTGGGAGGCTGCGCATCAGCAACTGCTGGTGAAGGAGAAAAGTTTAACCCGCGCCCGTGACGCGTTGGCTGCCGAGCGTCGGCGGATGCCGTGGCTGTCCGTAGAGAAGCGATATGAGTTCGACGGACCCAAGGGCAAGGCGAGCCTGCTCGACCTGTTCGAAGGGCGCAGCCAGCTGATCGTCTATCGCGCCTTCTTCGAGCCCGGCGTGTTCGGCTGGCCCGACCATGCCTGCCGCGGCTGCTCCTTTGGCGCCGACCAGGTCGCCCACCTCGCCCATCTGAACGCCCGCGACACCACGCTCGCCTTCGTCTCGCGCGCGCCGCAACCAGACATCGAGCGACTGAAGGCGCGGATGGGCTGGAAGATGCCTTGGTACACGATGACCGACGGCTTCGACGCAGATTTCGGCGTGGACGAATGGCACGGTACCAATGCGTTCATCCGCCAAGGCGACCGCATATTTCGCACCTACTTCATCAACAGCCGCGGCGATGAAGCAATGGGGAGCACTTGGAATTATCTCGATATGACCGCCCTGGGACGTCAGGAAAATTGGGAGGATTCGCCCGAAGGCTACCCCCAAACGCCGCCATACGCGTGGTGGAACTGGCACGATGAATACGAGGATGCCAAGCCGTCCGCGTGGTGGAGCGATCCCGAGCGCATCGCCGCCGCCCTAGCCCAGCAGAAGTGATACCGCGAAGCTAACGTTCGATAATCCGCGCGGTCTTGATGTAATCCAACCGCGGAAACGCCTTCTTGAGGTACGCATTGCCGTGCGCTGCGATTTGCGCTTGGTCCGGTTGTTCTCCGTAGCCTGAGTAGATGTGATCGACGACCTGCATGCCGCTGGCGACCTGCCCGATTGGGGCAAACCCCATCGCATCGAGTTTAGCGTTGTCCCCCAGACTGATAAAAAGATGCGTCGTGCGGCTGTTCGGTTCTCCGGTTGCGGCAAATGCCACCGTCCCGCGCGTATTCGACGTTTTGACCGGATCGTCGGGAATGGTAACGTCCCACTTCTTGGTAACGGCGGGGTCGGCTGCCGCACCCCACTGCACCACGAAGCCCGGCACTACCCGATAGAAGCGGGCGCCGTCGAAATATTTCGCGTTGACTAACTTGTAAAACTGGTGCGCACCGTTGGGCGCGAGACGGGGATCGACGCTAATGAGGACCGGTCCTTTGCTCGTATCGAGCAGGACGCGGTACGTACCGGAGGCCACACTCTGCGAGGCAGATTGTTTAGCGCCGCCCGTGCAGCCGGCCACCGCGAGCGCCAAGACTACGATTAAAAACTTCTTCATCTATTGCCTCAGCCTGACGAGTCTCTTCAAGTCACCGGTCACTTCCGAATTAGCGAGCCGGCCGGCGTTTCCTGTACTACCTGCCAAGCCCGTTAATCGCTAACGATTGTCTCCAGCGCTTTGCCAAGAAGGACGATGTCCTCGAGCTTCTTCTGCGACAAAAGCCCCTCGATTCGGTCGAGACGTGCCCGTCGAGCCTTCTTCAAGGTAGCGACGCCGCGGGGCGACGCCTCGCAGATCGTTACGCGCGCGTCCTTCGAGGAGCCCTTGAGGCGTACGAAGCCGCGCGCCTGCAACGCCTGGATAATTCGCGTCATCGTCGGGGGCGCCACTTGCTCTGCGGCAGCTAGTTCTCCGATCGTACAGGGCCCTCCATAGGTTAGGACCGATAAGGCTGATAGTTGCGCCGGCCCGAGCGTGCTCTGGCGGTCGGCCTCGCGCGCATATCGAAGAACGTGTATAGCCGCCGAGTGCAACTGGTCGGCGACGCGACGCAGCTCGCTACTGCGGGCCATACAGCGATAGAAGATGCCCGTCAGGATCGCGAAAATTTACAGCCCAGTTGCGATCGTTGACGGGGCGCGGTTCGTTGAGAAAATCGATCTGGTTCCTGAGAGCGGCAAAGGCCTTCTCGACGCTGGAAACCGCAAAAGCGCATTCATGGTCCTGGGAATCGCTACCGCCGCTTCTGAGTTCGGAGGATAGTGTAAGTTTCGCTTCTCCCGTATCAAAGAAGGCGAAGCCGTCGAATCTTCCCGTCATCGGAAGACCGAGGGTCTCACGGTAGAACGTCGCCGCGCGGTCGACATCGCGGACGGCGAGGATTACAAAGGCGAGTCCTTCTAGCATGGTGCTCCATTCCTTATGTAGCGGGCCATATTTAGTTAGGCTAACTAAATATATATCTGCGAAGGCGCGTTGTCAAGCACCGCCCGGTACGCCGAGGAAAATGAAATGCCTTCGCGCCGCCGAATCGCGGTGCCAAGGAGCTTTTTACATGCAGAGACTGGCCGTCGCATTTATCCTCGGTTGCATTTTCCTGCCTTCGGCCGCGCGAAGCAGCGGAAAGCCGCCGTCGCTTGCGAGTTCGTCGGTCCAATCCGCGATCGTCGCAGTGGTCGAAAAAGATCGTAAGCTGTACGGCGGCCGCGCGCCTCTTCCCGGTGTTCTGATCGGTGTTTGGGACGGCAACGGCGGAAGCTTCGTGCGTGCGTTCGGCTATGCGGATCTTGCGACGAAGCGGCCAATGACGGTGGCGGACCATTTTCGCATCGGCAGCAACACTAAAACGTTCGTAGTAAGCGTCATCCTTCAACTGATCGCCGAAAGGAAGCTCAGCCTCGATGATCCTGTCAGTCGCTTCCCGCTAGGCGTGAACATACCCAACGGCGACAAGATCACGGTGCGCGAACTCTGCAATATGCGCAGCGGCCTCTTTGAGGCTTTCGATACTCCGCAATTCGCTCGCCTGAATATGACGGTACCGAAGAATTTCAACTCGCGCATGCTTGTCGCTTGGGCGGTCGAACAGAAACCCTACTTTCTCCCCGGCAAAGGTTACCACTACAGCAATACCAACTATTTGCTTCTCGGGCTTATTATTCAGAAAATCACCAAGGACAGCGTGGGCAATCAAATCCGCAAGCGGCTATTGGAACCATTCGGATTGACTCAGACTTCTTATCCGCAAACCGAAGCCATGCCGGATCCATGGGCACGTGGTTACGGTCTCGACAAGCAGCGTAACTGGGAAGACGTCAGCA
>JBAVTZ010000109.1:0-17303 GCA_049696515.1 Candidatus Cybelea sp.
CCGCGTAACGGCCGTGGAAAGGCCGCGCGCGCCGATCACCACGATGGCGATGCCGGATATTAGCGTGATCCACGTAAAGAGAGTCTCGGTCGCAAATGCGGCGGCAAAGCACAATAGCACGCCCAGCAGCAACACGGCAATCGTGTGAGCAAACGTCAAGGCAGCCGCAAGTATTACCGCCTGCTTCAAGGTGGCGCGGGCACCGACGAGCGTGAAGGCGAGAAGTGCCTTACCGTGGCCGGGCTCGAGCCCGTGCAGCGCTCCGAGTCCGAAGGCCGCCAGAATCGTCAGCAGCACCAAGATAGGCGTTTGAGCGCCGCGAGCCATGAGATCGGACAATGCGGAAGACCTCACCATCGCCGCCGCGCTCCACGAATCCGAGTACTCGCCGCGCACGCGTACGTGTGCGACGCGCCCGTCGAGCACATCGAAGGTCGCGGCATCGTTCTGGCGTGGAGAGCCGATCAAGGCGCTCGGGTACGAGCGCAGCTCGTCGGTCGGATCGGTTAGGCCGGGGAGAACGATATCTTTCCAACCGATGCGACGGTCGGCATAAACGAGATCGCGCACCGAAATCGCTGCTTTAGCCGGAAGCGCTGCGGAATAGTCGCCGGTCCAGTAGAGTATGGGCAGGCCTCCCGCCCCGGCACGCGTGCGCGCCGAGGTACCGTCGAGATGCAGCCTAATCACAACGCCGTCGGCCTTGACCGAGAAACCGTCGGTCACCAGCGCGCTCTCGCCGTTCGCCCAATCGCGCATTCGGGCCGGGGTCCACGTGCCCGACGCGTGCATGATTTGAAAGGTTGGAATCTCGGCAATGTCGAGAACGTAGTGGATGCGCATTCCGGCGGCATCCGCGCGGATGCGGGCGAGATGGTTGATGGTGAAGTTGCCGAGTGGGTGGGCAGAAGCGCTGCCACTCGCAAGAAATGGTAGGCACGCCGCCCACAATACAATGACTGCTGGCCGAATCACGCCGAAGCCTCTCCTCCGTTTCCCGCTAAACGGTGAATGACGGCGCTTGGATTGGATCGGTAAGAAAAACAATTCCGGCTATAGAAAAGGCGATCGTTAGCCGATGACTCCAAGAAAGGCGCACATGCTACATCACGTTGACGTCCACGTCCGCGACCTCGCTGCCACCAGCGCATTCTTCGACGGCTTGGCGAAGCTGCTCGGCTATCGCCGTTGCGGGGACGAACCGGGCTTCGTCGGTTATGAGACCGAGAGCGGGGGCCGCCCGCGAATCGGTTTCGTCCTCGATCCCCAACATCAAGCCGGCTCGATGCGTCTGGCGTTCTCCGTAGACAGCCGCGACCAAGTCGATGCAGTAGCGAGCGTGGCGCGCGGACGAGGCGCGCGAGCGATGGAGGGCCCGACCTTCAATCCCGAATACGGCGACGACTATTACGCCATCTTCTTCGAGGATCCGGAGGGCAACAAGTACGAGATCCTCGTGGACGCAGCGGCCGCGCGCAAGCCGAAGATTGCCCGGATCTGGCGCGGGCGGGTCCGTCCGGGAAAACTGGAGAGCTACCGCGAGTACATTGAAGCGACCGGACTGGCGGATTACCGCAAAGCGCCGGGCAACGCCGGCGCCTACATGCTTACCGCGCCGCGCGACGGCTACGGGGAAGTGCTGACGCTATCGTTCTGGGGATCGCTCGAGGCGATCGCCGCTTTCGCAGGCGAGCCCATCGATCGAGCGCGGTACTATCCGGAAGATCGAAACTATCTTCTCGATTTCCCCGAACGAGTCGATCACTACGAGGTTTAAAACCTCGAGCCGACTCTAAAAAGGCCGGCGGTGCAAATGTCCCTGATTTCCAGATGGCTTAGCCGCCGGAAAACCTTGTTGCCGTACGCGAAGTCCTCGCCGGCCTCAGTCGCATCGTAGCGCGCCTGAGCACCCTCATTCAGCGGCGGCCGCGGCTTCAAGATCTGGTTCTTGAAGTCGATGCGATAGGCCAGGTCTCGAGCGAAGAGCACGATCTCACCGCGCCCGTTCGCGTAGCCTCCGTAGACCGGTTCGGAGCGCTCCAAAGCGTTCAGCTCCCCGACGACGCCTTTAATCGCAAGGTTGGCAACCGGTAAGGGATTAGATATCACCGTAGAGCTGGACGGCGCCAATCTAGCGTACGCTGAAGATGCAGTCATTGCGCCAGGAGGTTCCGTGGATCCGACCCTCACGCCTGCTCGACTTGGTCATCCCCATCATAAAATCTTCAACTTTCAATTGAATACTCATTCGATTTCTTCAACGCAAAAAAATAGAGAAAGGTTGCGCTAAGCAGCAAAACGTGGGTCGGTAAAGCAACCGGTCCGTATCGCGCTTTGCAATCCTGCGATAAGTTGTGACTCGCGCGCCGCTTTCGAGAGCAGGCAGTTAGCGCCCGCGAGGTGACACGCACGCCCCCACGAAGATTTTGTATCTTCGGTGTAGACAACGATGATGCACTCGGGTAGGACGAAACGAACCTGACGCAACATCTCGAGCCGGTCGACTTCTATCCCGTCAACGTCGACAATCAGAACGTCCGGCGCGACCTTTTTTAAGGCGGCGACGTCGAGACGGGCGGCAATCGTGAGGCCCGGCTCGCCCGCACCGCTGAGTGCGGCGGCGAGCAGCGGAATATCCTTGGGGTCGATGGCGGCCAAACAGCAGATGCGGGCCATGGTGTTACGCTTTCAGGGGCGACGATGCAGTACGTCGCGCTATGGGATAAGAAGCATTACCCAGCGTACCATGGAGGCAAGAAGCTCACCATCGTGAAAAGCGCAGTAAGCGCGGGCACGTGCGCTAGGGCCAAAGTGACAATCCTGACCGATTTCGTGCCGGAGCTCGATCCGGCGTCTCCGATCATCACGGCAATTTTGCGCGTCGTTCCGGCTTCACGCTGGGCGTTTGCACGCCTGAGACCCGATGGCGAACTTGCCGGCCTCCTTCTCGACTCAAGCGGAAATGGCGGCGAGCTGTCGCGTCTCAAGAACGAGTTCAAGCGCCAGCGGCAAAAGGCCAAGCTCGGCCCACGCATCGCCGCGACCCTCGGTCCGCTAGGGGACTTCGAAAGCGGCATCACGCTGTTGTTTGCTGACTCCCGCGCCACATTTGGTATCCTAACGCTGCTGCGCACCAGCGAGCTGGGACCCTTCACCTCGAGCGAAATTAGCGTCTTGGCATTGTCTCTCGACGCAACCTCGGAACGTCTCTCCGCGCTGCGCCTAAACTCGACCCGGACCGGGACCGAAGCTCCTCGCGAAGCGGACGACGCCTCTGACGATGGAGCGCCGGATGCCGAGGAATCGGGAGAGTCCTTTTACGTGCTGGACCGCGATTTGCAGATCGTACTAGCCTGGACGGCCGAGGAACAACGGCGGGTGGCGCTCACTGGGCTACGCACCAGGATAGCCGATCGCTTGCCGGCAGTACTGGAAGAGGCCGTCCGGGACCTAATCGCCGGCTGGCGTAGTGACACCGGCACGCAGAAGTCGGGCATCGCCCATCCGGTCCCGTTCTTAGTCGTGCGAACGCAGCCGATGTCGGGTCCGGCGGGGCTCTTCATCGGGGTGCGGATCGACCGGTTTAAGCCGCCGAACTCGCTGAGCGGCCCCGCCGCCCGCTACCGTATCTCGCCGCGGGAGCTGCAGGTGCTGGCGTTGCTGCTCGACGGCGCCAAGCTCGACGAGATCGGCGAAAGGCTGCACATTGCCGCTTCGACGATTCAGCATCACGTCCAGAGCATGGTGAACAAGACCGGGAGCCGGAACCGCACCGAGCTGATCGCCCGAGTGCTGGGGTGGGAGAGCGCGGCGGCGGCGCCGGGCTAAATGGGGGCTTTCACGATACCGAGCTCCTTCGGGTAGCAGCTACACTAAGGAGGCCGGGCATCCGCGGAGCCCCCCCAAAACGGTGGTTACTCGGTCTGTCCGATGAGGAAGCCCTTGACCATGCAAACTGCCTTAACAGTTTTTTCCGGCGAATACGACGTGACTTGCAAGCACCAGTGGTCTGACGAGCTTGAGGGCCTGTGCAACGAGCCAAACGTCATCATTGATTTTAGCGGCGTAACGCGCCTTGACGCTACCTGCGTGACTGAGGTGTTGAGAATGCACGCGCGCCGGCAGGACAAAGGTTTCGACCGCGAAACCGTCATCTTGGGCCAGCCGCCCGTCCGAAGACTTTTCGAGCTGCACAAAATGCAAGACGTCGTTCGGGTCGTTGATTCCTTGGATGACGCGATTGGGCAGCAGAGGTTTGCACCCGTAGTGCATTTTGCGTTTTACGGTCGCAAGCAGCGTAGAAGACCCCGCAAGGACGTACTTCGCTGAAAGCCCCGCAAAATTTGCCTGTCTGGTTTGAATAGGAACACGTATGGAACTGTTTTACGCGCGCATTAAAGGTCTAGGCTTAATCGGGATTCACATCGGCGCGGTGGCGGCCTTGTGGCCGGCCTTCTTTCAGTGGCCGGCTTTGGCAGCCGCCGCGGTCGTCTCGTATGCCACGGTGGCTTTAGGGATATCGCTCTGCTTTCACCGGACCCTAACGCACCGCAGCTTGCGCCTCTTTAAACCTTTCGAGTATCTGCTGGCGATTTTCGGAACGCTCGCGCTTCAGGGTGACCCGATCCGTTGGGTGGCGGTACACCGCAAGCATCACGCGCACGCCGATCACGAGGGCGATCCTCACAGCATCCGTGGCGGCTTCAAGTGGGCGCACGTCGAGTGGCTCTACCGGCACAACATCGCGCTGCCTTCGGACGAGGAAATGCGCCACTTCGCCCCCGACCTCTACGCCGAGCCATTTTATTGCGCGATGCAATACCTCAATATTCCGCTGCAGATCGGGCTGGGCATCGGGCTCTTTGCCCTCGGCGGGTGGTCGTGGGTGATCTGGGGAATTTTTGTCCGGCTGGTGCTCAGCTATCATTCGACCTGGCTGGTCAACAGCGCGTCTCACATGCTGGGTTATCGAACCTATGAAACCGCCGACCAATCGACAAACTGCTGGTGGGTTGCGCTGATCTCTTGGGGTGAAGGCTGGCACAACAATCATCACGCCTTTCCCTTCTCGGCGCGGCACGGTCTGCGCTGGTTCGAGCTCGATATGACCTGGTGGCACGTCAAGGTCCTCGCGTTTTTGCGGCTTGCCGATCGGGTCAAGATCCCGAGCAAAGCGATGCAGCAACGGCTCCGCGAGGTCGCGCAGAGCGGCTCGCCGCGTTCGCAACTCTATCCGCTAAGTTAGCTGAAAAGGAGAGTCGGAAATCCACTCCGACCCCACCTGCATCGCCCATTCTACGCCGGCATCCGCTTCGACACCGAAACGGGAGTCGGCTTCCGATAAATTCTGAGCGCGCTGCTCGGCGTCGAACGACATCAGCAGATACTTGGCATGTTTCGAGCCCGACCCGTGACCCAACACCTTCTCCAGTAAATCATCGGGCAAAGGGGCATCCAGGAAGTCAGCAACCGACGATAAAACCTCACGCGGCCGATTCGCGACGTCATCGCCGTCTAAGACACGGATACGTTTTCCCATATTTCGCAAGAGCGATCGACAGAGATATACGTTCGAGAGCCACACCAGCGCCGCGGCTTGCGGATCGCTCAACGCGGCCCCCTTCTTCTCTCCTAAAATGGAAGCCGCAAGCGCGCTCATCTGTACCGCGCTGTCGAGCCTGCTGCGCACCCATCGGCGCCGGTCGCTGCTCTTGAGGACTGCCAGCAAAAAGACTCTCAACTTAGCGGAAACGAATATCAGTTTGGATCGCTCGTCCAAGCCCAATAACGCTTCCGCCAAATAATTACACAGATCGTTGCATTTTATAAGCGGCGCTTGGCGCGCGTGATAGGTGCGCGATAGCAACCTCACGCTGAGTCTGAGCAGCGTCTCCCAAGAATAGGGCATGTCTTGCACGGGTGCAACGGCGGCAAGACTTACCGGCGGATATTTGAGCAGCAACACCTGCCGAAGGATATCAGGCTCTCTGAGCACGAACAGCGGCGCGATTAGATCGAGATAGCGGGTTAGCAACGTGGAACAGCAGAAAGCTCCGTGCATTATATAATGCGGGTGCTTTGACGAAGGGCTACTCCGACAGAGATCCAGCAATTCGCTGATGCTCAGGAGATAAGAGTCGCGGCTCCGTCGCACCGCCCTAAAGTCGAGGAACGTCGAAGCCCGGTATGACTCTGGCGACATGGGGACAAAACAGATCCGTTCACCTCGATCCTCCAGGCCGATCGGCAAGAGATCCGGCGAAGACATCAGCTCGTGGTAAGATGAATACCCGGAAAGGCGAGCATCATCCATGACGGCTCAAAATGACTCCTCGAGTAAGCGGCCGGTGATTACCGCGTACGCGCTCGAGAATCACCCG
Organism: Candidatus Cybelea sp.; assembly: GCA_049696515.1. Taxonomy (GTDB): domain Bacteria; phylum Vulcanimicrobiota; class Vulcanimicrobiia; order Vulcanimicrobiales; family Vulcanimicrobiaceae; genus Cybelea. The sequence goes on from JBAVTZ010000109.1 coordinate 6,381, forward strand.
GAAATGAAAATTGAGGCGGCGCCGCCTTCGCGCAGCTGGATGAACGAAAGCTACGATCGCTTCGCGTACCGTTGCCTTCCGATGCTCCTGGCCAATCAAGCGGGATGGTTCATTCTCAATAGCCATGACTTCCGCGCCCGGTGGGACGGAACGGACGGCTTAAGCGGCGTGAGCATCCTTTACCTCGATGGCGAGCCCCCATTTCCTGCGACTAGCATGTTTGGTCTCGGGATCGTTACATTTACGATTCCTTATCTCTTCCGCACCCCTCCCGGATGGAACTTGCTCGCGCGCGGCCCAGCCAACGCACCGAAAGACGGAGTCTATGCGCTGGAAGGCTTGGTGGAGACCGACTGGGCGGTAGCGTCGTTCACAATGAACTGGAAGATAACTCGCCCGGATCAGGTCATTACCTTTGGAGCCGGGGAGCCAATCTGCATGATCGTACCTCAGGCACGGCGGGCACTCGAGTCGTTCGATCCATGTATTGCGGCCATAAGCAGTAATCCGCAGCTGGCAAAGGCGCATCGCCTGTGGGCGGCACGGCGGTTCAGGTTTAAGAGTTCGCTCCGAACGGTCGGGCATAGGGTAGTCGGCAAAACCTGGCAGAAACATTACTTCGACGGGACCTCGCCAAGCGGTGATGGAGCATCCGACCACCAGACCAAGATTTCGCTTCGCGAGTTTGCCGGGAAGCACGGGTGACGGCTCAGAGCCGCTCGCGGTCGAAGAATGGAATGCCCGACGTATCAGGAGCCGCGAGATCTAAATCGAGCAACGCAACCCCGATGTCACCCTTCATAAGACTGTGGGGCGGTAACGCTCTCCGATCGATAGAGCTTGCAAACCGCCGCGCGCGCTCGATCCAGTGCCGGTCGCCCGTGAGCCTATAGGCGGTCAACAGCGACTCGGCCTGCCCAGCTAATCCACAGCAAAGTTGTCCGATAGACCGCTCCGGAAAGTTCCAAACGTGCTCGGCACTTCTCAACATCAGCCTTAGAAATTCTTCGTCCGCAAAAAGTTGATAGGCGGTCGCCCATACGCCCACGTAACCCGCAGCGCCGTGACACCAGCCGCCCAAACGCCGGGAATCGGCATGGCTAATCGGCCAGCTCATGGCGCCCCCCTCGAACGAGCCCAGAGAAGCGAGCTCGCGCAGCCAATCGGCAATCGACGGCGCCGGCCGGGTTCCGATAGCGCCATGCCAGCGCATCACTGCCTGTAATGCACCCGCCCATCCGTGCGCGGCGCCGAGCAATTGAAGTCCATCGGTCCGAGCAGTTGGCGATGAAGTGGTAAGCTTCTGCACTAGCGCTTGGCAAAGACGATGGCCGGTCGAAATCAGCGTTTCGATTTCGCAGACGTCAGCGCGAGGATGGAGTTCGAGCAAAAGCGCGCAACCGAGCAGCGCACCCGCCGCGCCGCTTATCACGTCCACCGATGGAATAGCTTCGTCCAAGGATGCAAAATATTCGATTGCTTGTCCCAGCGGGCGAAGCTCGCCTCGGGTCTGGCCGACTAGCGCTGCAACGATGTGGATCCCCGCGAGACCGTAATAGAGCGAAGCCGGAGTTGCGACCGGATCGCCAATCTTATATTTCGAGGATGTGAGCCCACCCGGTTTGGTTGCTTCTTTCCAGGCTCGATCCACCCACAAGTCGGCCGCCGCGAGCAGATCCGGCCGTTCCATCACGCATGCCCCGCGTCGTAGGACGTAGGCGATACCGGCGGCACCGTATCCTACCGACGCCCTTGGCGGCTCGAGCGGGAGACGCGCATTCAACAGCGCGACGAGCGCCTCTTGGCAAACCGAAGCGTTTTCACCGAGGCTGCTGCTCGCAACAGAAACCTTTTCCAGAGCGATCTCAAAACACTCGACTGACGGGTATCGCGAAGCGGGGTTTTTCGCCAGCGCTTTGTTCAGGATTGCTTTCACTTCGGGCCATGGAACCGAGTCGAAGCTTGACAATGGGCGCATCGTGTCGGAAAGAATCTGCCCGAGCGCAGCCTCACGGTCGCTCTTAAAATCGAGATAATGCTCCCCGGTGAGCAGAAAATAAATAACCGCCGCGAGCGCGTACTCGTCGCCGAGTTGGGTTGGTTGTGGCGGAGGAAGATTTTCTAGAAGTGCCTGCGCGTACTCGGGCTCGAAGAAAAATGGAAAGCCGCCGCGCTGAAGCGCCGACCCGCCAGGCTCGCCCACTAAACGAGAGAGGCCAAAGTCGACGATTCGAATTTCGTGTGAGGGAAGAACCAGGATGTTTCCTGGATGAATGTCGCCGTGAATGACGCCGGCTCGGTGAATCGAGGCGTAGGCTTTCACAACGGATCGAATCAGTTCGAGGAATTCACCTCGGGTATCGCGCGGGTTCATTCTCAGCTTACTCGCTGCCAAGTGGACTTCATTACCGGATAGCCACTCCATGCGGAGAAACGGCCTCTCGTCGATCGTTCCTCGCTCCAAGAGCGCTGGCGCGCATACCCCGTCCAGCCGTTGCATGGCGAGCGCTTCACGTTCGAGCTGGCGCGCGACAAATGGCTCGTGGCCAGGATTCGAAATCTTCAGCAGACTCAGTTCGTGCGCATCGGTTTCGACCAAGTAGAGTGCGGTTGAAATTCCGGAGCGGACGAGCCGATTCACCCGATATGGGCCAATGCCGCCAAGATTCGGAGTGGCCAGAGCCGATTCGGCATGGGGAGCGTCGCTGTCGACCAGCACGCCGTTTTGTCGCCATCGGGCGATCAGTGCCATTGCGCCGGGAAGAACCTTCTGCACGGGTTGCCCTTCCGATCGAGCCAGTTCTTCAATAGCCTCAATGGCTGTGCAAGAGTTGCGAAAAAGCGCCAGGAGCGCCGCGGCCTCACGATTGAGGATTTGGGATCCTTGGCTCTTCCCGATAAGATTTAACGCGAATTCACCCTCAACCAGACCCAAGCTGGATCGTAACTCCGGATTGAGCTCCGCTACCGGGAAGAACACGACGTCCGGAGACCAAGCGTGGTTACGGACCGGCATTGCGAACTATCCAGCGCCCTACGTCTACGCCCTCTGCGCTGAGAGCGTCGAGCGCGTACTGCGCAACGTCACTGGTTGCCGACTTCCGCCCTTCGACGAAGCGGGAAGCCAGTCGCGCCGCCACCCAACGCCGCCAGCTGATTGCGTCGCCATCGCCCGCGTTTGCGGGCGTTATCGGGTCGACGCCCCACGACAGCAATCCGGTTACATCAAGTTGGCAACTGAATGGAACCCCATGCACTCGAGCGCCCGGAACGAGCTTTTCTAGCGCCGCTCCCGCACGAGCCAGGGCGGTATAGTTCGCGAAATAGGCGATCAATTTGTCCGGCCGCAAAACACCGCCGGCGTGGTTGCCCACCTTGAACGCCACCGCATCCGATTCGGTGAAGACGCGTGCGGCCGCGGCAAAGACCTCGGGTAAGTCGCTGCAATGAGGGCTTACGTAGAGCTTGAAGCGAGGGGCCACGGAGGAGTTTGGATCGGGACGACGCCACGCAAACCAGCTGTCTGACTCAACGTTGGCCGACGTCCACTCAGCCCGTAGGACTCGTTGCCGGACAATACCGATAAACGACGCGGTTTCGCGCCTGGAAACGAGCCGTGCGCGCCACGCGCGGCTCGCCGGAAACGTGTAATAGGCATAGAAGCGCTCGGCCATGAAGACCGGGTCGTCACTTTCAAACGCCTCCACATATTGCAGAGCAGCCTGCGACAACCGTGACGTCAGGCTCCCTTCAACCACAGCCGGCGAGCGAACTACTTCGTCGAGACGCCCATCTTCTGACGCAGGTCGCGGACCGCTTGTTGGGCTTTCCCGAGACGATCCTCAAGATTGCTCAAATCTTGAACCGTTCGTGGCTGTATCTCAGCCAAGGTCACGGCACCCCCAAGCTGGGTCAGGGCGAGTTGGAGGATCATTCGCATCTCTACGTTGGTGAGTTCATTGTATATTCCGGCCACGTCGGGGGCGCCGGGCGGGGGCGCAGAGCCGCCGTCACAAGGCGAGGCGTCAGCAAAATGGTCGAGGGAAGCGGGGAAAAGCGTGATGAGCAAATCTCTCAGTTGGAAGTCCACCGATCTCTCCTTCTTTTATGATGAGGGTTATTCTCAAATACCCTTACTGCTCAGCCTAAGTTTGACACCTTAGGGAACGCAGTATGTCGCGGTACGGCGTCGGAGATTCTCGGGGGTCAGTCTGGGGTGGGGCGTCAGTCGTGACCCGTTTTGCGTGACGCCAAATTGCCGTACTGTCGCTTCCGTAAGGTATCAAAAGCTGAAGTCAAAGTCAACAAGCCGAAATGCCAAGAATCAGCAGAGTTTACCTAGTAAACAAGCGCAAATGTTAGCGACGGCTGAATCATTTCGGACGATCGTTGGCCTAGCCGCGCTAAGCGGTTGGATAGCGTGGCGCTATAGCCGCCTTCCCGTCTCACAGGACGAGGGATTATGGATGCTCTGGGGATTTACCGGAGCGCGACCGTATATCGATCAGGTCGACTGCAAGCCCCCCGGCATTCATTTATGGTGCTGGGTTCTCGCGCGTACGACGGGCTTCAATCCTTACGCGTGCCGGCTACTCCAGCAGCTCGCGCTGGGCGCGATCGCAATCACCGCGTACTGCTTGTCGGGGAACGTAAGTGCGGCGCTCTGTTTCATTATCGTCGCGCAGTCCGCTTGGTTCCAAGGCTATTTCGCTTGGGTGGAGGCGACCTCAGCCGGGCTGTGGTTTCTCGCCTTCTTCTGCGCGCCGAGCGTCGCCATGGCGTTCCTGGTTTTGGCTTGGCTATTCAATCTCAAGCTCGTTTTACCAACAATCGTCTTCGCGCTGCTGCGTGGCTGGTTCGCCGAAGTTGCGGTGGCGCTATTCCTTGTTGCATTGGCCGCCCTCGTTTTACACTTCGTCGCACCCACGCTGGCGCGTGCATTGTGGTACGGGTGCGTGATCGTGCCCAAGCGTCTGGTTCAGATGCGCGCGCGGAACGCCCGCCGGACGCTCCCCCAGCTTGATGCCAAGCTGCTGGTGCCGCTTCTCATAATTGTCGCGCTCGCAATATCCGCGGCTATGCACGGGTTCGACGCGAGCGCATGGGGAGCGGCCGCGGTCTATCTTGGCGTTAATGCAGCGGGCAGAGTGTGGCGCCCCTACCATTGGATTCCATTGGCACCGGTGCTGGCGTTCGCCGCCTTGCCAATCGCGCTCACCATAGTCGTCGTTGACCTGGTAACCAACGGTCTCTATCTCGGTGACATCGTAGCGCGGCAGCGTCCGGTAGTCAGCCGATACTTGAAAGCTGCTCAAAAAATTGGGAACGAGATTTTCGGCAATGCCGGCCGGCTTTGGGTTTACGGCCAGTTCACCCAGCTCTACATTTACGCTCGAGCTCGCCCCGCCTTACTGCCGGTCGAACAAGTGGAAATTCGTCATGTTATCCCGGAGCGGCGCGAGCAAACCGGTACGGTCGAGCAGGTCGATACGCTGGTCATCTGCCCGGGAGAGATTCGGTTTCTCCCCGAGGATTTTCGCCCAACCGTGATCGAAGACGGCTTCATGGTGCTGAAGCGCACCAGGGATTCAACGGAGGCGCCGCAATGCCACTCGCCTACGTGATTTGCACGAGCCCGCGCAGCGGCAGCACGCTCCTCTGCCAAGGACTCTCCAAAACCGGCCGCGCCGGTATGCCGGACGAATTTTTTGATCACCGCGAGCAGGTCGCCGCGCATTGGGTGAAGCGCTTCGGCATCCGCGAGCGCTCCGACTTCGCCAATAAGATCGTCGGGGCAACGAGCACCCCCAACGGAGTCTTTGGCACAAAACTTCATTGGACGACCCATGCCGACATGCATCGTGAATTCGCCGAAAGCTTGGCCCAACGCGTTCCCGACTCGCCACGCCAGTCTTTAAACGAGCTACTGTTGGCGAAGTTCTCGACGGTCCGCTACATTTGGTTGCGCAGGCAGAACAAAGTCGCCCAAGGCATCTCCCATTTTAGAGCAACCCGCAGCGATTTCTGGCAGATACCCAAGGGGCATCGCGGCGGCGAGAAGCGCGCGACCTACGATGCACTGGAATTCGACTTTCGAGCGATCGATCGCACCATCGCCTGGGCCTACGAATACGATCGGCAATGGGCCAATTATTTCAGGCATCATGCCCTGACGCCGTTGCAGCTGGCCTACGAAGAGCTAGTTGCCTCGTATGACGCAACTATTCGCAAGGTTTTGGATTTCCTCGAAATTCCCCATTTCGATCTGCCGAAAGTAGAGTTGCCTCTAGAGCGGATGGCCGACCAAAAGTCATTCGAGTGGGGCGAAAAGTACCGCGAGATCATGGACGAAAACGCGGAAAAGCTGCGCCTCCGCGATGCCGGAGTCTGACGTCTGTGGGGCTACGCCGGTGACGACCAACGCGACCTTCCGGGCGCCGTACCTAGTAGTCGACGACTTCATGCCGCCGGCTATGGCACGAGCGATGCGAGCCGCCGTCGAGACCCATTTCGGAGACCCGTACCGGCATTCGACCAAGACGCACATGGTTTGGAACTACTGGCACGTGCCGGGGCTGTACACGTACCTTCGCACCTTGCCTGAGATGGTCATCGGGTCGCAGTTGGCGGACGCTTTTCACACCAGCCTCTTCCAATGGTCGCGCGAGACTTTGGGGCTTGGGGGCGTTAATTCGTCCTACCTGAGCCTCTACGTCAACGGATGCCGTCAAAATCAGCACAACGATTCCCAAAATGGACGGTTCGGGTTTGTCTATTTTCTGACCAAGAATTCGCGCAAGAGCAGCGGCGGCGAGACCTTAATCTGGCGCGAAGAGGATTATTTCGAGACCCGCATGCATCGCGCGTCGGCCGGGAGGGATTTCTTTTACTCCGTCGAGCCGCGGTTCAATCGCCTGTTAGTCTTCGACGACCGTTTGCCTCACGCGGTGGAAACCATCGAAGGGAACATGGACCCCTTGGAAGGGAGGATCGTGCTTCACGGTCACCTCGTCGAAGTGGGGCCGATTGTTTCCGGTCCGTTGGAGCCGGATCGAGTACGAGATATCGCCGAGCAATTAGCTCTCGAATATTCCACCGACCTTGGCGACGCGTTAACGGCCTATCATGGGCCCGCCGTCGTCCGGTTCACCGTCAAGCCGGACGGCACGGTTTCCGAATGCGGGCTGCTGCTCGATCGCGTCAAACGGCTGGGCGATGCAGGCCCGGAAGTGGGGGAGATGCTCGCCGATCTTACCGGGAGAATCTCGCGGCTGCGTTTTCCTGCCGGCAGCGCCGAAAGCGTCGTCACGTTGCCTTTCGGGTTTGGCGACCATCTAGCGAAACTGCGCTGAGGATGGTCCTCTTGCTCTCGTGAGTCGCGTGGCCATCGTCGGTGCGGGAGCGCTCGGACTCGTTGCCGCGTTGCGGCTGACCGAGAGGGGCCACCAGGCGACCGTGTTCGAAGCGGCCCCGCAAGTGGGAGGACTCGCAGCGAGCTTTTTCCCAGCGATGAATTCCAATCCACTCGAGTGTTTTTACCACCACATCTTTCGATCCGATCGTGCGATGATCGCGCTCATCTCCGAGCTCGGTCTCAGCGCGCAGCTCGTCTGGAAGCGACCCGCGACGTCGATGTTTTATGATGGCAAACTCGAACGCTTGGATAGCGCGGCCGCCCTTTTGAAACTCCGCGGGCTCTCGCCGGTTGATCGGCTCCGGCTTGGCCTCGCGCTCGTCATCCTCAAACTCGCACCGTCGTCGGCACTTTTTGAAGACCGGCTCGCGATCCCATGGCTCAAAGCAGTGGCCGGCGAAGGTGCTTTTCGCCTCGTCTTTGCCCAGATTTTTGAATCCAAGTTTGGATCGTATGCGAGTGAAATTTCGCTGGCCTGGTTCTGGGCGAAGATTCACGATCGCACGGCCACGCTCGGTTATCTCTTGGGTGGATTCGATTCGCTGTACCAAGCGCTGGTGGCCCAGATCCGCGCGCTGGGCAGCGATGTGGTTACCGATGCGCCGGTGCTTGCCATTCAAGCGGAAGCGCCGGGGTTGCGGGTTACGCCGCTGGGGTCGGAGGCTCGGGTGTTTGACCGCGTCCTGGCCACGATTCCGCTGAAACGCCTCGGCGCCATCGTACCGGAGCTGCCGCGCGAGTTTGTCGAGCGGCACGAAAACCGCGACTACCTGCGAGCGAGATGCTTGATCGTCGCACTCGATCGCCGTCTCACCGATGCCTATTGGATCAACGTGGCGCAGGAGAGCTACCCGTTCCTGGTCGCCGTGGAGCATACGAACCTTATCCATGAGAGCCGCTACGGTGGCCAACACCTAGTCTATTTCGGAAATTACGCAACCGAGTTTACGACCCCCTCGGCCGACGCGCTTCTCGACGAATTCAGCCCGCACATCCGCGCGCTCAATCCCGCTTTCGATCGTTCGTGGGTTCTGCGCACCTGGCTCTTCGAGGCGCGCGATGCGCAGCCGATCGTTACACCCGGTTTTGCAAAACAGCTTTCGCCCCATCGGACACCCGTGCCCGGCCTCTACGTTGCCAACCTCCACCACACCCATCCCCACGACCGGGGGCAAAACTATTCGATCGCGCTCGGAACGAAATTGGCAAAACTCATCGACGCCGATATGCGATAGGTTATGGAAGTCGCCTATCTCCTAATCTCGCGTGGTGGGCTCCCACATCGAAATCTCTCGACGTGGGCCGCCGAGCTCAAGCAACGCCTCTCAGACCTGAATCTCGGCGACCGTTCGCCCGCCGCCGTGAGCCAGCTTATCAACATAACCAATGAGGCGGCTCTTATCGAAGCGCATCGCGGCAATTATAAGCCGGCCGCGGATATCTGCTGCAGCCAGTTGGCCAACTTGCATCGCCATCCGGAGGCGCACACGTTCCCGATCGCTCGCTGCGCGTTAAATCCGTGGTTGAATTTGGGGCGCTTGGCGAGCTTGTCGGGCGGCGCCTCGGACGCCTGCAGAATGTTCGCGTTGTTCCGAGATTCGACCGGGATCGCCAATTTGGCCGGCGTCGCCTTGAACTTAAGCGAGCTAAACGCAAGATTGCGCACCGAAAAAGGCTACCCAGATTTCTGCACGCACGTGTACGTGGGCAACTCCCTGCGAGCGCTCGTGCGGAACTGTGCGTGGTCCGATCTGGTTGCGTTCACCGAATCGTGCGCTTCGGTGGACCCCTCCGTGCGACCGATCCTTGACGAAGCGCGGGTGGTCGCTTCGATCTATCTGGGCAGCCCGGCGGAGGCCTTGGAAGTTGCAAAGGCGCATCGAAACGCGCAGCGATTATACGTGAGGCTGACGTTCCAATTGCGGGAACTCGAGTGCCTGGCGAGATTGGAGCGGCGAGCCGAAAACGAGTTATGGACTGAACTCGAAGCCGGCGTTTCGGTGATAATGGCCGAGCGGGAACGCGCGGTCGGCCCGCTGGCGCTGGGGCTGCACCTAGCCGAGGTTGCCTTGCAACAGAACGAACGCGCAACGGCACGGCGTGTCGCCGCCCAATGCCTAGGGGGCGCCGAGTCTCTCGGCGATGAGCTGTATACGCACGCTGCGTTGCGCGTGTTGTCGTCCTGCTCGGACGAGCCCGATGCGAGCTCATTCGGCGAGATGGCCGAGAGGCTCGCGGCGCAAAGCGGATACGAAGCGATATGCGACGGTCGGCATCACCGCACGTTGGAGCCCCCGGACCTTGCAGATACCGCCTGCGAAGCGCTGGCATAGCGGATTTCTGCGATGCAGGGCCGGGAGCGCGGGACATGGCATAAGGCTGCGATGATCGTTCGATGCGTGGTTGAGGAATGAACATGCGGGCTGCAGTGGTACCGGCCGCCGGCGATGCGCGCTTAGAGATGCGCGAGGTTGCCGTCCCCGAACCCGGTTCGGGGTACGTACGCATCAAGGTCGAGGCGTGCGGTGTTTGCCACAGCGATGCGGCTACGGTCTTCAACGTTTTCCCTGGGATTTCGTTTCCGCGTATTCCGGGGCACGAGATCGCGGGTACGATCGCTGCGGTAGGCGCGGAAACGAGCGGATGGAACGTTGGCGATCGCGTTGGTGTTGGGTGGCATGGGGGTCACGACGGCAGTTGCGACCGTTGCCGGCGCGGGGACTTCATCACCTGCCGTAACCTGAAAGTACCGGGAATCGCGTACGACGGCGGGTACGCGGAGTACGTTGTGGCGCCGGTCGTCGCGTTAGCGCGCATTCCCGATGAGCTGACGGCGGTCGAGGCCGCACCGCTCATGTGCGCCGGGGTAACGACGTTCAATCCGTTGCGCCACAGCCACGCGCGTGCCGGCGACCTGGTCGCCATTCTAGGAATCGGTGGCCTTGGCCACCTTGCTATTGCGTACGCGTCGAAAATGGGCTTTCATACGGTCGCGATCGCACGCGGACGCGACAAAGAGGAACTCGCGCGATCGCTCGGCGCCGCGGAGTATATCGACAGTGTCGCGAGCGACGCCGCTGCGGAGTTGCAGCGATTGGGCGGAGCCAAGCTAATTCTCTCCACCGTAACGGTTTCTGCCGCGATGGAGCCCCTGCTGAACGGGCTCGGCGTCGACGGCCAGCTGCTGGTGGTCGGGGCGTCGCCGGAACCGCTGCAGGTTAATACGGTAGGAATGATCGGGCAGCGCCATTCGGTTAAGGCGTGGCCTTCGGGAACCTGCGCCGACTCGGAAGACACGATGCGCTTCAGCGTTCAGACCGGCGTCCGCGCGCTGATCGAAACGATGCCGCTCGAGCGCGCCACCGAAGCCTTCGAACGCATGATGAGCGGTGCCGCGCGATTTCGCATGGTGCTCACCCCATGAAGGTCTTGGTGATTGGCGCGACCGGGTATCTCGGCGGCGGCGCGGCACGTGCGCTGCGCACCGCGGGACATGAGGTCACCGGTAC
>JBAVTZ010000110.1:0-1507 GCA_049696515.1 Candidatus Cybelea sp.
GTTCCGACTCCTCCGCGACTGTTGGCGCTTGATTGATGACCTGCCTCTGTTGGAGTAGGAAGTATATCAGGCCTCCAAGGATGGCGATGTTGACCGCGACCAAAGCGGCGAACAGCGCCACAGGCCAACGCTTCTTTCTTGCCTGGCGGAGCGCGGCGGGATCCGGCAACACGCGATAGACGCTTACTGGATCGGTAATGTTCTTAACCTGGCGATCGCCCAACGATTGGTACGCGCATACGAGTTTGTTCTTGATCTGCTCATAGACGCCGCCCGAGACGTAGACGTCCCCGGGACTCGCAATTCCCTCGAGGCGCACCGCAATGTTGAGGCCGTCGCCGTAGACTTCTGCGGGCGCAACAACAACGACGTCGCCGAGATGGATGCCTATCCGATACAAAATCCATTGGTCTCGCGGCAGCGACGCGTTACGTCCGACCATACTTTGTTGGATGACGATGGCGAAGCGGACGGCTTCGACGGGGCTGTCGAACATCGCTAAGAAACCGTCACCGGTATATGTGATAAGCTTGCCGTAATGCTCTGCGAGGTTGGGCTCGATGAGTTCACGGCGCTGCCGCGTCACGCGGGCGTGAGTGCCTTCCTCATCAAGTTGCATAAGACGGCTGTACCCCGAGATATCAGCCGCGAGGATTGCTGCAAGGCGCCGCACCGATCCCCCGGGCGGGGGAGGATCATCCTTGCCACCCCGTATCGCTTGAAACGGACCGCGCGGTCGATCGGCGTCGCTCATCGGCAAATCTCGAGAAGCTACCTGCAGCGACTATAAGCCTTCTGGCGTGGGAGAATGCGTCTGCCGGGCCATGATGACAATAGCCAACAACCCGGAATTGGCTATTCTATGGCGCGATTGGTCGCCGTGAAACCCGTTCCCTGCGCGCCGAGTGAAACCGCTATCGGCTTCTTTATTGAGGTCTGTGCTTGCGGGTGCGGATTGCGCGCGCATGTGGAATTGGCCGTTGGCGCACGATTTGAGTGTCGCGTGGCGGTGGCGCCATTTTTTCATCTGACGCGCTAGCTGCGACCGGATTGCCAGGAATTTCACTAAGCGGGATTTCGCTCAACGGTATTCCAGTGCACCGTTTATACATATCAACCGACGGCCTTCCTGCGGCCGCTACTTGTTCCAATTGAACTATGACGAGATAATCAGTGGCGTCGATATTTTCGCCATGCCAGATTTCACGGCTTTGCGAACCAGCGCAATTCAGATTGATAGTGGTTGTGTGCGATTCAGGGTTGCCGGAACTTCGGACCTGCATGACACGACAAGCCGCAGATTCCCGATTCACGGCATTCGAAATCACATTTTGAAAGTTCTCCTTACAGTTGCGTGCCGCCGCCCAAACCCCTTGATATTCGGCGGGGACAATTTCGTCAGCCATCGCTGATGTTCCCAAACCAAAGACGATGAGCGATGTGAGCGCGATAGTCTGCATGACTTCCCCTAGATCGATTGGGGTTGAACTTTTGCGCTGCACAGTGG
>JBAVTZ010000111.1:0-6472 GCA_049696515.1 Candidatus Cybelea sp.
GCTCAAAGCCGCAGCCGGCGGCGGTGGTAAAGGACTGAAAGTCGCGCGCACGCTTGACGAGGTCGCCTCGGCCTTTGAAACGGCTCGCCGCGAAGCCGAAGCCTACTTTAAGAACGGAACGATCTACGCCGAACGTTATCTCGAGAATCCCAAGCACATCGAACTACAGGTACTCGGGGATAAACACGGCAACGTCGTGCACGTCGGCGAGCGCGATTGCTCGCTGCAGCGTCGCCATCAGAAGCTTTGGGAAGAGACTCCCGCGCAAGTTTCCGAGCGAGTGCTAACGGCCATGCGCGAGGCCGGCACGCGCGCGGCCAAAGCCATCGGCTACGACTCGGTAGGAACGATCGAATGTCTCGTTGCCGGTGATACGTTCTACTTTCTGGAGATGAACACGCGCATTCAGGTCGAGCACACGGTCAGCGAGATGGTCTCCGGCCTCGACCTGATTCGCGAACAGATCCAAGTTGCCGCCGGTGAGCGGCTCGGCTTCGCCCAGAGTGAGATCCTCTTTCGCGGATTCTCTATTGAAGCGCGTGTCAATGCCGAGGATCCGGCTGAGGGTTTCCGGCCCGCGCCCGGAACGATCACGACGTACCGCGAGCCGGGAGGCCTCGGCGTCCGGGTGGATTCTGCCGCCTATGCGGGCTGGACGATCCGGCCGGAGTACGATTCACTGATCGCCAAGCTGATCGTTTGGGCCCCCACCCGTCACGAAGCGATCGCGCGGCTGCGGCGAGCAATCGACGAGTATGTCATCGAAGGAGTCCCCACGACCTTGCCGCTGCTGCGCGGGCTTTGCGACTACCCCGCCGTGATTGACGCGACCTACGGAACTGCAACGCTCGAGCCGTTCGCGCAAACCTTCCGGCCATCGATCAATAACGGGCGAGTTGCGGCTGCGCGGCCACAACCTCGCGAGCGCCGAACGGCTCCCCGGCTTACCGCGATTCGCAAACGCGAATCGTCGGCGAGCGGTAACGAAGTGCGCTCCCCGATGCATGGCATCATTGTAGAGCTGACGGTTGCCGAGGGGGACTCCATTAGTGAAGGCCAAGTCGTTGCCGTAATCGAGGCGATGAAAATGATGAACGAAATTCGCGCCCAAAAAGCCGGCTCGGTGACGAAGATCCATACAAGCGCCGGCGCGACGGTCGAAAGCGGCTCCCCGCTCATGGCGATCGCTTAGTCGCGAGGGATGGCGGGCGACCTGCCCCGGTATGGCGTAGTTAGCGGTTGATGGCGCGCGACGTCAACGATTCCGGAATTCCGCTCGCACCGGTCTACGACGCAATCGAAGGAACGCCGCACCAGCTCGGCGAGCCGGGCGATTTTCCCTACGGCCGGGGCACTCGCAGAGACATGTATCGCGGACGGCTCTGGACGATGCGGCAATACGCTGGTTTTGCCACCGCGGCAGAATCGAATGCGCGTTACCGCTATCTGCTGGAGCGCGGACAAACCGGGTTGTCCGTCGCCTTCGATCTCCCGACGCAGCTCGGATTCGATTCTGACGCGTCCCAGGCACGCGGCGAGGTCGGCAAGGTCGGCGTCGCGATCGACTCGATTGCCGATATGGAGACGCTGCTCGACGGCGTACCGCTCGACCGGGTCAGCGTCTCGATGACGATCAACGCGCCGGCCGCGATACTGCTTGCGCTGTTTCTGGCGGTAGCGCGCCGGCGCGGAATCCCATTCGACAAACTGGGCGGCACGGTGCAGAACGACGTCCTCAAAGAGTACGTCGCGCGCGGCACCTACATCTATCCGCCCAAACCCTCGATGCGCTTGGTAACCGACGTAATGGCATACTGCGCTCGCGAAGTGCCGCAGTGGAACGCGATCTCGGTCTCCGGCTATCACATTCGCGAAGCCGGCTCTACCGCGGTCGAAGAGATCGCCTTTACGCTCTCAAACGGCAAAGCCTATCTGCGCGCGGCGCGCGACGCAGGAATCGCGCTCGACGAAGTTGCGCCGCGCATCTCCTTCTTCTGGAATGCGCACAACGATTTCTTCGAAGAGATCGCCAAGTTCCGAGCAGCGCGTTATCTCTGGGCGCATATTACGCGCGACGAGTTCGGGTGCCGCGACCCACGCTCCCAAATGCTTCGCTTTCACACCCAAACGGGTGGCTCAACGCTGACCGCACAGGAGCCCGAGAACAACGTCGTCCGGGTGACGTTGCAGGCGCTGGCGGCAGTCTTGGGGGGTACGCAATCCCTGCACACTAACGGCAAGGACGAAGCGTTGGCGCTGCCAACTGCGGAGAGCGCTAAGGTTGCCCTGCGAACTCAACAAATCATCGGCTACGAATCGGGCGTAGCCGACGTGGTCGATCCGATAGCTGGATCGTTTTACGTCGAAACGCTGACCAACGAGCTGGTCGCACGGGCGCGGGGCATCATCGAAGAAATCGACGCGATGGGCGGCAGCATCAACGCGATCGAAAACGGCTGGATGCAGGCGCGCATCGCCGAATCGGCTTACGTCGCACAGCAGGCGGTCGAAAGCGGCGAACAGGTCGTCGTCGGGGTCAATCGCTTCGTCGAATCGGCGAGCGACGAGCCTATCGCACTGCAGCGTATCGACGAGCGCGTCGAGCGCGAGCAAATCGATCGATTGACGACGTTTCGGGCATCGCGCGATTCGGCGGCAGTGGAACGCCACCTCGCCAAGATCCGCGCCGCCGCCTCCGGAAGCGAAAACCTCATGCCGTATTTCGTCGATGCGGTGGACGCTGGGACGACGCTCGGTGAAATCTGCGGCGTTTTGCGCGAAGTCTTCGGCACCTACCGCTCCAAAGAGGTCGTCGCATAGTGGTGAGCGCCGGTTGATGGAGATCGATCACGTCGCCATCGTGGTCAAGGACCTCGAAGCCGCGATACGCCTCTACACCCGGAAACTCGGGTTCAAAGAAGTTTATCGCGAGGTCGTTTACGATCAGGGTGTCGAGGCGGTCGGCCTCGAAGCCGGCAGCTCGTTCGTCGAACTGCTGCTTCCGCTTAACGAGGACTCGCCGATCGCCCGGTTCCGAGGGAGCGCCGCCACTAAGCTGCACCACACCGCCTATCGCGTGGCCGACATCGAAGCGAAGCTGGCCGAGCTGAAGGCCGCGGGCGTCCGGATGATCGACGAGCAGCCGCGCCACGGAGCCCACGGCAGTCTAATCGCGTTTATTCATCCGACGGCAACCGACGGTGTTTTAATCGAGCTTTGTCAGCCGCATCCGCTGAGGCGGGAAGTCTAAAAGAGACAAAAAGGGGTGCCACTAGCGTCGTTTCAGGAAGTTCAAAGCTATAGGCGAAAGACTTGAATAAATGAAGACGCTTACATTCGCATGCTTGCTAGCGGCAGTTCTCGTCGCCGTTCCCGCTTTCGGCGCGCAAACCGAGACTTGGACCGTCGACCCCGTCCACTCAACCGCACAGTTTACCGCGCGCCACTTCGGCATCGTCCCGGTAATCGGCACGATCCCGATAAGCCGCGCCTCGGTAACGTTGAACCCGGGAACGCAGATTCCCATCGCCGTGGTAGCCGAACTTGACGTTTCGAAGCTCGACACGCACAACGACAAGCGCGACGGCGATCTGCGCTCGGACCATTTTTTCAACGTCGCGTCCACGCCGGATATGCGCTTCGTCAGTACCAAGATTGAAGGGACCGATCCAAAACATTTCACCGTAACCGGCGATTTTACCATGCACGGGCAGACCCATCCCGTCGTCTTGAACGCTCAAGTGGTCGCCTCCGGTAAATCGCCACGAGGCCGTTCGATCATCGCCTACGCCGCCACCGCCACCGTCGATCGCACGCAGTGGGGCATGAGCTACGGCACCGTGGTCGTGGGTAATAACGTTGATCTCTCGCTCAACGTCGAGGCGGACGGCCCCTGAGTGGGATTGTTGGGTTCGCGAGGGCGCCGGTAGAAATAGGTACCAGCCGAGATAACATCGGAAAGACCCATCCGCTGAGGAACCTCTAAGTAGGGAATCTGACCACCACTTGATTTCGGGAACCCACTATCGGCGCCGTCGCGCGCTGTTCTGGTCGACGATTGCATCGGCGGCCATCCATCTGGTTGTATTGACGTTGCTCTTCTACGCAGTGACGCGCTTGTTCGTGCCGCGCGGCCCGAAGGAGGTTGTCTCGCAGACGGAGATCATGACGGTTCAAAAGCGGGCGGTTCCGACACCGGCCCCAGCGCACGCCGTCCGCCAAGTTCGCCAGCAAGAATCCGCACCGGCTAGGGCGAGGCCGATGCGCCACGAGCTCGCTAAGGAGGTCGCAGTCCAAGCGACCCCTCAACCGCGCATCCAGCGCCCGACGATGCCTTCCAACGTCGAGCGTGATGAAGCCGGCTTCGCTAAGGAAGTTGCGCAACTCAACAAGCAGAACGATCCGCACGCGATTCCCACGATCGATCCCGGATCGCGCGGCGAGTCCTCCAAGAGCTATTCGTTCAATCCTCCCTCGGCGAGTGGGGATCAGGGCAACGGCATCATCACGCCCGTGCAAAGCTGGCACGATGGCGGTCGCGACTGCTATTACGGTCGTTACGAGTTCACCTATCCCGATGGCGCGATGGAGAGCGGCAGCATCGTCTGGCCATTCTGTTACGATCCGGACTCAGATCCGTTCAAAGAACCGCCGCATCCGATGCCGTTCCCGCTTCCATTACCCGGATACAAGCTTCCCACCGACACGCAGTTGCCCCCGATTGAGAAAACCGTCTACGATGACTGGGCCGCGGCCGTCGGCGGCGCGGCGCCGCGTTCAACGCCGTAGAAGGGGCGTCTGCATAAGACCGTTCAGTACGAACTGGACGGCGAGTGCTGCCAAGATAATTCCTAGCAAACGGCTGACAACGTGGATTCCGGTAGTGCCGATTACGCGCAACAAGAGCGTCGAGCCGCGCATGCAAAGCCACGTGACGAGCAGCGCGACCGCGTAAGCCGCACCAACGATAAGCAGATCGAGCCGGTCACCACGCGATAGGTTCACCAGCAGGAGGACGGTAGCGATCGTACCTGGTCCTGCGATCATTGGCACGGCTAGCGGAAAGACCGCCGGATTCTCGGTAGCGGCCGCCTCCCGTTCTTCGGCCTCCGTACGCTTGGCGCCGGTCGGTCGCGCGAAGAGCATGTCGATGGCGATTAGGAAGAGCAGCACGCCGCCCGCAATCGTAAACGCCGGCAACGTGATTCCCAAATAGTTGAGAATGACGCGGCCGACAACGCCCATGAAAAGGATCACTCCGGCTGCGACGAGGACGGCTTGGTCGACGATCTGGTTGCGCCGCTGCGTCGAGACGCGCGCAGTGGCACCGATCGTCAATGGAATCATCCCGATCGGATCGATAATCGTAAAGGCGGTCGCGAAGGCGGTGGCAGCGAACCGAACGTCCATCGTGCGCTAGCGTATCCGTTCCCGATGGCGCGCGTCAAGGGATGCGCGGGCTTTGCACGTAGGTTTACGCTATGAGGCGTGCGGTAAATATCGGCGACCTGCGGCGGCTGGCCAAACGCCGTCTGCCGCGCATCGTCTTCGACTATATCGACGGGGGCGCCGATGACGAAAAGACGATGCACGCAAACTGCACGGTTTTTGATTCGGTGATCTTCCGGCCGCGCAACGCGGTGGCAAAAGAAGCCTGTAATTTGCGCACGATCGTCCTGGGAACAACGTTCGAGCTGCCATTTATGCTGGCACCGGTCGGCAGCAGCCGCCTGTTCTACCCGCGCGGAGAATGCGTCGCCGCCGAACAGGCCGGCGCTGCCGGCACCGGCTATATTCTCTCGACGCTCTCCGGATGCAGGCTGGAAGATGTCCGAGCGGCGACGAGCGGACCGGCGTGGTATCAGCTCTACTTGGTCGGCGGCCGGGAGGTGGCTACCGCCGCCATTCGGCGAGCACGCGACGCGGGCTTTTCCGCACTCGTGGTAACGATCGACACGGCCGTGGCCGGACTGCGCGTACGCGACCTCCGCAACGGCGCCAAGGAGCTGCTTAGCGCCAAGATCTTCGATATGTTGCCATACGTGCCGCAAATGCTGGCGCGCCCAGGTTGGCTGATCGATTTCTTACGCGACGGCGGGATGATGAAGTTCCCTAACGTCGTCCTGCCGGGTGTTGGGCCGATGCCATACGCGGATGTCGGCGGTGCGCTCGAAGATTCGACGGTTTCGTGGGAGGATTTGCGCTGGATCAAAGATGTGTGGCAGGGCCCGATCGCGATCAAGGGCGTCCTCACTGCAGAGGACGCACGGCGCGCCCTCGACGCAGGCGCGGACGCAATCGTGGTTTCGAATCACGGTGGGCGTCAGCTCGATAGCGTCGCGCCGACCCTACGCGCGCTGCCGGAGGTCGTCGCCGCCGTTGACGGGCGCGCCGAGGTTCTGTTGGACGGAGGCATTCGCCGTGGGAGCGACGTCGTGAAGGCGCTGTGCCTAGGAGCGCGCGCGGTGCTCGT
>JBAVTZ010000112.1:0-14386 GCA_049696515.1 Candidatus Cybelea sp.
ACCAGGGCTGCCCGAGCGTTCAGCGCTCCGGCAAGTGCGACGACAAGCGCCAGCAGTACGCGCGAAAGCTCACCGCCCGAGGCGACGCGGGTCAGTGGGCGGGCGGCCTCGCCCGCATTAGCCGCAAATAGAAACTCCACGCGCTCGGCGCCGAGCGAGCCGATCCGTTCGAGCGGCTCGAACGCTACCTCGAAGCGCGCCGAACCAAGTGCGATGTCGCCGAACTCCCTGACGACACGCTTGCAAAGAGCGGCAGCCGCGTCTTTGCGCAATGCGCTGAGCGAGGTTGCGGCCTCGCGAAGTTCGCGGTTCGCGACCGCGAGCTCTGCGTTGCACTCCGCAATTCGTTGATCGCGACTTTCAAACTCATCGATCGCGTCACGCGCGAGTTGCGCTTGGCGAGTGACCTCGTCGAGATCTCCGCCATACTTTCGCCGCAAGCGCCCGAGGAGGTCGAGGCGGGAGTTGATAGCTTCGATTTCGGCCGAATCGAACTCGGTCGCTTCAAGCGCTCCCGCAACGGCGGTTGCAAGCTCAACCGCCTCGCTTTGCAAGGCCGAAGCTCGCTCGGCCATTTCGCGAAGCTCCGCGTCGAACTTGCCGACAGTCGATAAGGCAACAGCGGCGGCACCAAGTGCCCCGGTCGCGCCCGCGTCTTCCGATGCCAACGCCTCGCGCGCACTCTGCAACGCGGTAGCGATACGCTCGACGTTCTCGAGATAACCGTGGCGTTCGGTGAGGCGCTCGATCTCGCCGGGCTCGACTCGTGCGTCTTCAATCTCACGCGCGGTAAAGCGGGCGTCGTCATACCGTTCGCGCGCGTGACGTTCGTCTTGGGTAAGGCGCGCCAGGGTTGCCGCGGACTCTTGGACGCGTGCGTAGGCTGCCGTTACCGCCTCGCGCAAGCCTACTGCGGATCCGCCGGCAAATCGATCGAGCAACTCGAGATGGTACGCGGGCGAGAGCAACCGCAACGCTTCGCGCTGGCCGATGATTTCGGCGATCTCCTCGCCGATCTCGCGGGCGTAGGCGGCGGTCGAGGGACGCCCATTCACGCGCACGCTCGAACGTCCCGCTTCGGTCATCTCGCGCGCGATCGTCCCCATTTCTCCGGGATCGAGACCGAGGCCGTCCGCATCGAGTCGCTCGCGCAATCCCTCGCCGGGATCAAAAAGCAGCGTCACGAGCGCCTTGCGCGCGCCGCGACGTACGAGGTCGGGACCGGCTCGCGCGCCAAGCGCAAAATCGAGCGCTCCAAGCAACATCGTCTTTCCCGAACCGGTTTCACCGGTAAAGATTGTCGCGCCCTCGGCGAATTCAACCTCGGCGCGAGCGATCAAACCGAAACTCTCGATCTCCAACCCTCGTAACATTCCGGTTTCCCTAACGACGAGGGTCCTTGATGGAAACGCCCCAAAGCATCTTGGTTTCGAGCCTCTCCAGAAAATGCAACGGGGCCGTTCGGGCAAACGAGACGCGTTTGGGGTGACGCCGGACCATGACGCTCGAACTCGGTGCCACCTCGCTTAGCACCTCGCCGTCGCACTCGAGATGAGCTTGCGCGCTCTCGAGGTCACTGGTGATCTCGATTTGGGAGTGGGTCGGGACGATCAACGGACGCGAAAAAAGCGTATGCGGCAGCAGGGGCACCACGCCGAATGCATCGACGTCGGGCGCGATCAGGGAACCACCCGCCGACAGAAAGTAGGCGGTCGACCCAGTCGGCGTGGCGACGCAGATCCCGTCGGCGGTAATGCGCGTCGTCTCGCCATCATCGAAGCGTAGCCCAAAGGGAACGATCCGAGAAACCTCTCCCTTTCGTACGACGACGTCGTTGAGCGCAAAGAAGCGCTGCTCGCCGTACTCGGCTCGCAGCGCAGTACGCTTGTCCATGAAGAGTCCACGTTCCACGAGGGCGGGCAGGTCGCTCAAGCGTGGATCGTCTTCGTCGAGCTCGGTTAGGAAGCCCAAACGACCGGTGTTTATGCCGAGAAGAGGGACGTCGTCCTCCACCGCGATCCGGGCCGCACGCAGCAGGGTACCGTCGCCGCCGACCGTGATGAAGAGCGAAGCCGCTGCCGCCTGCACCGCATCGATAACTTCGAATCCGCTCGCGCGAAAATCCGCCGCAATCCGGCTCGCGATCGCGCGCGCGTGCTCGCGTGCCGTATCGACGTAAAGACCGATGACCTTCCTTTCGATGGCGAGCAGTGTCATGAATCGCTCCCTTCGTCGAGTACTGCCTCGATTCGTGCGTCTTCGAACGGCTTGCCCACGCGCTTCAGCAAGATCAGGAACTCACGGTTTCCGGCCGGTCCTCGCAACGGCGACTCCGTGAGCGCGACCGGCACTAGCCCGAATCCGGCCACCGCGGCCCGAAGTTCGTGCAGAACGGCCCGATGCGTCTCGCGATCGCGAACGACCCCACCTGCGCTTACCCGATCGCGCCCCGCTTCGAACTGGGGCTTGACGAGGGCAACGACACTCCCGTTCTGGCGCAGGTACGTCACGGCGCGCGCTAAGAGGGTTCGCAGGGAGATGAAGGACGCGTCAACCACGATCAAATCGAAGCCCTCGGGAAACGCGTCTTCGGGCAGGTGGCGGAAGTTGGTGCGTTCCATCACCTTGACCCGGGAATCGTTACGCAGTTGCCAGTCGAGTTGGCCGTAGCCTACGTCGACTGCAGTAACGGATCGCGCGCCACGTTGCAGGAGACAATCGGTGAAGCCGCCGGTCGAGGCCCCCACGTCGAGCGCCTCGAGGTCGACCACATTGACCTCAAAGAACGTCAGCGCGTGGTCAAGTTTCTCGCCGCCCCGGCTAACGAAACGGCGCGGCCGGGCGACCTCGATTCGTGCGTCCGGCGCGACATTCTGCCCCGCCTTCGTCGCGACGACGC
Organism: Candidatus Cybelea sp.; assembly: GCA_049696515.1. Classification (GTDB taxonomy): domain Bacteria; phylum Vulcanimicrobiota; class Vulcanimicrobiia; order Vulcanimicrobiales; family Vulcanimicrobiaceae; genus Cybelea. The sequence continues at coordinate 2,900 of JBAVTZ010000112.1, forward strand.
CGTCGACGCTGACGCGACCCTCCATAATCAGGCTGCGCGCCCGCGATCGAGTGATTCCGTCCCGGTCTGCAACGGCCGCATCGAGCCGGATCGCTCGGCTCCGGTCGGAGCGCAATCCTAAAACGGCGGCTCGTCGAGGAGCCCGAGCCCGACGTCTCGCTCGCCTTCTTCGGTTTTCGGCTGCGACATGGCCTCGTCAATCTGAGCTTGCGCGCGCTTGAGGAGTGCCTCGCATTCGCGCGTAAGTAACTTGCCTTCTTTGAATAACTCCGTTGCACGCTGCAGCTCTACCGTGCCCGCTTCCAGTTCTTTGACGATCTCGTCGATGCGCGCGAGCTTCTGCTCGAAGTTCTTTGGCAAGCGATCGCTCATTCTGCGTGCACCGATTCCACGCGCGCGCCAAACGTCCCGCGCTGCAAACGCGCTAAAACCGCGTCGCCGGGCGCCAGCGCCGCAACATCGTGGACGACCACGCCATCTTTGCTAACAATCGCGAACCCGCGCGCGAGCGGCCGGGTTGGATCTTCGCCGTTCAGGGCCGCCTCCGCGCGCTCGACGCGCCGGAGCCATCGCTGCTGCACGTTTTCGACCCAACGCGCGAGCGCATCATTGCGCGCGCGCAAGAGTGTGGCATATCGATCGAGGCCTCGCGAGGACCATCCCGAAAGGCCGGTATTCGCGCGCACGAGGCCGACGCGCCACTGAGCGACGCGCGCGGCCGGATTGCTCTGGTCGAGCCGCCGTTCCAGCGCCCGCGCATGCTCCGCACGGCGGCTCAAAAAGTTCGCACCCGCACGATCCAGCGCGACGTCCGAAAGACGCACGCTTTGCGTCTTGCCGGCGAGCGCCGACCGAAAGCCGCGCAGCAGAGCCAGGCGCTGAATCCGCATTCGCTCGAGTGCCCTCCGCCATTCTTGCGCGAGGGCGACGGCAGCCGCGGTAGGCGTTGCGAGAGCGAGGTCGGCTACCTCGTCGGCGAGGTGCATGTTTTTCAAGTGGCCGAGCGCCGTAACTACGGGATGGCATGAGCGCAAAATAGCGCGCACGACCGCTTCTTTGTTAAAGGTCAAGCGATCGTCGCTGGAGCCGCCTCCGCGGGTAAGGACGACGACGTCGACGTTGGCGCGAGAGGCGCGATCCATTGCCTCGGCGACCTCGATCTCTGCGCCTTTGCCTTGGACCCGGGTCGGAAAGAAGAAAATCTCGACTTGCGGGGCGTCCGCGCGCATCCGCCCGTCGAAATCGGCGCGCGCGTCATCGTCGCTCGTCACCAACGCAATCCGTCGAGGGAAGGTAGGCACGTCGCGCTTTCTGGACGAGTCGAACGCGCCCTCGGCGCGTAACCGCAAGCGCAGTTCCTCGATTTCCGCCGCCAGCTTCCCTTCGCCGACGAGCGAGAGCGAGAGTGCGCGGAGCTGATAAAGGCTCCCAACGGACCAGATCGCAATGCTGCCCTCCGCGCGCACCTTTAGCCCGGCGCGAATCGGCGGAAAGCGTCGAGCTTCGCTTGCGAACGAAAAGCAGCTCAACAGCGCCTCGCCTTCCTTGAGCTTCATGTTGAGGTGCCGTTCGGGGGACCACCTGATGTCGGTGATCTCGCCAACGATTGCGATGCGTTGTAACTTCGGATTACTGGCCACCATCAATGCGAAGCGGCGCGAGAACTCTCCAACCGAAAGCTCGAGCACGGCCTCGCTAGCGGTGTCAGTCACGTTTGCGTCGCGGCTCTGCCGACGGCAGCGCCGATGGCGACGGGATCGCCGTGGGCAACGCGCTTTCGGACGGCAATGCCACTGGTGGAACTACTGCGGGCGGCGATGCGTTCGGCGGCGGAAGGGTCGGCTGCGGTAGCGACGCGGCCTGCGGTTGCGTCGTCTCTTCATCCGGATCGTCGTACGCATCGATCGAACCACCACAACCCGGTTCGGTCCCCTTCAGGTAATACTCGTAGCCGCGCCCGCAACCGGCCACCTTTGCAACTTCGTCGGACGGGAAGGGAAAGTCGTGCGGCGGGGTTCCGGCCAGCGCTGCTTTCATGAAACGCGCCCAGATGCGGGCCGGAATATTTCCTCCGTATGATTCGTTCATCGCCGTATAGTCATCGTTGCCGAGCCACACGGCCGTAACCAGATCGGGAGTATACCCGACGAACCAGGCGTCACGAAAGCTTGAGGTCGTTCCCGTCTTCCCGGCTGCGGGGCGGCCAATGACGGCGTTCGGATAGCCGGTACCGTGCTGGATCACGTCTTCGAATATGGAAGTCATGATGTAGGCAGCCCCGGCACTAACCACGTCGGTGGCCTGCGGAATGCGATTGTCGAGTGCGACGCTGCCAAGCGCGTCCTTCACCAGGCGAAATGGGGTAGGATCGATATGCAGCCCTTGATTTGCAAGGGTCGCATAACCGGTCGCCTGATCGAGTACCGAGACGCCCGAGGAGCCCAGTGCGAGTGAAAGATTTGCTTCCAACGGAGCGGTCACGCCCATGCGGTGCGCGTAGTCGATTATGCGGTCCAGGCCAACGTGCTCGGCGAGCTTCACCGCAACGACGTTGCGCGAATAAACCACCGCCGTGCGCAAGGATATCGGGCCCATATAACTGTTGTCGTCGTCCCGCGGTGACCACTGCGTGCCGTCCCCCATCGGGTAGCTCACCGGCGAATCGTCGATGACCGTCGAGGCCGGCATCCCTGAGTCGAGCGCCGCCGTGTAGTCGTAAATCTTGAATGAGGAACCAGGCTGCCGCCGCGCCTGCCAAGCTCGGTTAAACTGGTTGTGCAGTGAGAAGCCCGTTCCACCGACCATCGCGACAATCTCACCCGTCGAAGGTCGCAACGCAACGAGCGCGGCTTCGTGCGCACCGATTCCTTCCGCAACGGCTTGCTGGACGCCCCAAGTAACTGCATCCTGAGCGATGCGCTGCATACGAGTATCGAGCGTCGTGTATACCTGGAGCCCGCCCTCTTCGACCGCACTCGTGCCGAAAGCCCGTACCAACTGGGCGATAGCGTAGGTCGTAAAATACGGATACCTATAACCTTGCAAACCCGGCGTCTGCGGCGCAATCAAGTCGAGGGGTTCGTCGTAGGCCTCGCGCGCTTCTGCGGCGGAAATATAGCCGCTCTCGACCATACGCTCCAATACGTGGCGCTGACGATCTCGTGCCAAGTCGAGATTCGAAAACGGCGAGTAAATCGACGGGGCGGCCACCACCCCCGCAAGCATCGCGGCCTGTGCCAGCGACAGCGTCGTGACGCTTCGCCCAAAATACGTGTGAGCCGCCGCGTCGACGCCGTACGCGCCCGCCCCCAGATAGATGATGTTAAGGTAACGTTCGAGGATTTCATCCTTCGTGTAGTAGCGTTCGATCTCGATCGCGAGCAGCGCTTCCTGAACTTTACGAGAGAGCGAGACTTCGTTGTTGAGAAAGAGGCGCCGAGCGAGCTGTTGCGTTATGGTCGATGCGCCCTGAAGCTCTTGATGCGAGAGGTCGGCGAATGCGGCTCGCATTATGCCGCTGAAATCTACACCATGATGGCGATAAAAGTTATGGTCTTCGTTGGCAATGAATGCATCGCGTACGACCACGGGGACGCGCGATATCGGAACCCAAACCCGGTTTTCTTTGTACACCGTCGCCAGCTGGGTTCCATCGCGAGCGAAAATCCGGGTCGTGCTCGCCGGCTGATAATCGGCCATGCGGCTGATGTCGGGTAGGTTCCGCCCGTACGCGGCAACCATCCCGGCGATCGCTCCGACGGCGAAGAGCACCAGCATGAGGGCTGCTATCAATAGGCCGCGCCAAACCTGACCGGCCTCTGACCGGCGCCTACGCCTTGGCATTAGCCACCGCGCTAAGCACCCCATTGAGGAAACGTCCGGAGTCTTCGGTCGAGAAACGTTTGGCAAGTGCAACCGCCTCGTTGATCGCCACGGCGGTCGGCGTCTGGGGACGACAATGCAGTTCGAATGTAGCCATTTCTAAAAGCAATCGGTCGATCGTAGGCAGGCGTTCGATCGTCCAGCCCTCCAACAACGGCCCCACGATGCGATCGGCCTGCTCTGCATATTCGAGTGTGCCTAACGCAAGTTCCTCGACGAAGGCTCGCTGTTCGCCGCCGGCATCCTCGCCCACGACTTCGCTCACCGCATCCTGCGGCACGCGGTCGCCGATGACCACCGAGTAGAGCACTTTCAACGCCTGCTCGCGGGCGACACGCCGTGATTTCATTCCCTTACGGGCCTACGGCTAAGCCCGACATCAATCGATTGGGGAGAAACTCGATGTCGTAGCGGCCGTCGCGAAACGCCGGCGTCGCGAGGATCTGGAGGCAGAGATCGATCGTTGTACTCACACCTTCAATTAACGTCTCGCGCAGCGCACGCTCCATCCGCGCGATCGCGACTTCGCGCGTATCGCCAAAGGCGACGACCTTTGCGATCATCGAGTCGTAGTAGGGCGGGATGGTCGCGCCGGCATAGAGATGCGTGTCCACGCGGATACCGGGTCCGCCCGGAAAGACTAACTTCGAGACCGTGCCGGCAGCCGGCGCGAAGTGATTTTGAGGATCTTCGGCATTCACGCGGCACTCGATCGCGTGGCCGCGTGCGACCAGATCGTGCTGTGCGTAGCCCAACGGTTCGCCGGCGGCCACGCGGATCTGCTCCTTTACGAGATCGATATTGTAAACCATCTCGGTAACGGGATGCTCGACTTGAATGCGAGTGTTCATCTCCATGAAATATGCATCGTTGCCGACGACCAAAAACTCCAAGGTACCCGCATTGGTATAACCGACCTGCCGGGCGGCGCGCAGCGCCATTTCGTGCAAGGCACTCCGAGTGCGCGCCGCAAGGTTGAAGGCAGGAGTTTCTTCGATGATCTTCTGATGCGACGGCTTCTGTATGGAGCAATCGCGTTCGCCGAGGTGAACGAGCGTACCGAACTCATCGCCGAGTACCTGCACCTCGATGTGGCGGGGTGACCGAATCAGCCGCTCGATATAGACGCGCCCATCTTTGAAGCTCGCCTCGGCTTCGGCAGTCGCACCGGCGTACGCGCGGGGAAGTTCGCTCGCCTCTTCGACGACGCGCATGCCTCTGCCGCCTCCGCCGGCGGTCGCCTTGAGTAGGAGCGGATAGCCGATCGATTCTGCCGCCGAATAGGCCTCCTCGACGCTGGCCAGCACTTCGCTCCCAGGTATCGTCGCAACTCCGGCTTCGCGTGCGAGACGCTTTGCAGTTGCCTTGTCTCCCATCAGTGCGATGACCCTTGGTTCGGGCCCGATGAAGGTCAACCCATGATCGCTGCAGATCTCGGCGAAACGGGCATTTTCGGCCAGAAATCCGTAGCCCGGATGGATTGCGTCGCAGCCCGTAATCAGCGCCGTCGAGATAATGTTCGGAATGTTGAGATACGATCGGCTTGCAGGACCCGGTCCAACGCAAAACGCTTCGTCCGCCTGGCGAACGTGCAGCGAGTCGGCATCCGCCTCGGAGAATATCGCGACGGTCGAGACGCCAAGTTCCTGACAAGCCCGATTGATTCGTAACGCGATCTCGCCGCGATTGGCGATCAATACCTTTCGAAAAATCTCGCTATCCTCGTGCTGCCGGTCATTGCCCGCGCGCCACTAAGAAGAGCCGCTGACCGTATTCGACCGGTGCCCCATCAGCGGTTGCGATCGCAACGAGCCGGCCGGCTCCCATGCTGCGCACCGGCGTGCGAATGCCGAGCGCTTCGACGTAACCTAGTTCCCGATCGCCGTCGAAAACGTCACCCTCGACCGGTGTCGGGCGCCCGAGGTGAAAAATGCCAACCAGATCGGCTTTGATCGTGTCGATTTTCAAGGGCGCGGCGTGACCCGGCGCTCGGTCCCCGGGCCGAGATGGCGCTTCAATACGTTGTGGACGGCGAGCGATCTCGATATTGTCGTCGCCGTACTGCACGCGCACGCGCACCGCATCGCCCTCGGTAAGGAAGCGCGCAAGCGCGCGGACGCGCTCACCTACCTGCAGCGATGGTTCTAGGGACATAGTTGCAACGCTTTCGCTCAAAGAACGAGCGGACCTGGGCCTTCCTTCAAATGACTCGATCGGCACAACGCCGGCGAGTTCGGATGCGCGCAGCGCATCGCGCATAGCAGCGAAGTGCTCGTCGAGCTCGGCAAGAGGAACCAGCACGAAGGCGCGTTCGTGCAAATGCGGATGCGGTAGGCGCAGCTCCGGTTCGTCGATTTCGAGATCGTCGTAGAGCAGCAAATCGAGATCCACGATCCGAGGTCCCCACCGTTCCGCCGGAGTGCGCCCTAGCCGCTTTTCAATCGCTTGCAACGATTCAAGCAAGGATCGCGGTGCCAATTGCGTTTCGAGCAAAACGACGGCGTTCACAAACGACGGTTGGTCGGTCTTACCCCACGGCGCGGTGTGATAGAGCGAGGATCGGCGAACAATGACGCCCAGCTTGCCGAGGGCCGCAACCGCGCGCTCAACGCTTCCGGTTCGGTCGCCCATATTCGAGCCGATACCGACAAAGGCTCGATGCGAGCTCATTTGGTGAGCTTCGCCTGAGGATTAGCACGCTCCAGCGTCACCGAAGGCGTTGCACCCTCGAGAATGCCTGGCTTTGCAATCGTCACCGCGGCGCGTAAGACCCGTCTATCTTCGAAGACGGCGTCCAGCAGATCGGCGGCCAACCGCTCGAGCAGCAAGTACGACGTCGTGGCAACGATCCTTACGAGGCGCGCGTGCAATGCAGCGTAGTCTATCGTGTCGGAAAGCTCGTCGCTGGTCTGCGCCGCGCGTAAATCGATCTCCGCGCTAACCTCGAGATCGAATGGCTGAAGTCGCTCGCGTTCACCTGGATCGGCGCCGTGCCGGCCGTAGGCCACCACGCCTCGCAATCTTATTCGATCCATCCGGGCGGCCTCCACCCGCGTACGACAGCGTCGGCAACCGCAACGGCGTCGCGGGCTGCTTCAACGTCGTGAACTCGCACCATGTCGATGCCGGAGTTCACCGCGAGCGCCGTGGTGGCTGCGGTTCCAAAGACCCGATTGCCCGGCTCTCGACCGATGAGCTTGCCGATGGTCGATTTCCGCGAGGCGCCCAGCATCGTCGGCAAGCCAAGTGCAACGACCCGATGGAGTCCTTGAAGTACGGCTAGGTTTTGCTCGGACGTCTTCCCGAAGCCGATGCCCGGGTCCAGGAGAATTCGCTCGCGTGCGATGCCGCGCGCGATTGCGCGGGCAGCGCAGTCGTCCAGGTAGCGCAGCACGGAGTCGAGGACCGGCCCTGGGTAGACGGTGCCAACTTGATTGTGCATGGCCACAATCGGCATCCCGAGTTCGGCGGCCACATCCAACAGTTCGTCGGAGGCTCCCCACACCGAGTTCACGAGGTCGGCGCCCGCCGCCCAAGCGGCGCGAACAACTCCCGGTTTATAGGAGTCTACCGAAATAGGCGCCTGCGGAAGTTGCGCGCGCACCGCTGCGATCACCGGGACGATACGCGCAATCTCGATCGACTCATCGACCGTTTGATGACCAGGCCGAGTAGATTCCCCGCCGACGTCCAAGAGGTCGGCATGCTGCTGCCATTGCGCCAACGCGTGGGTTGTGGCTTCCGGCTCGTTTAACAAGCCATCCCCGGAAAACGAGTCGGGAGTTACGTTGACAATCCCCATGACGTAAGTTCGCACGCCCCAACGCATCTCGACGCCTCGGAGCTTTAAGGTGCCCCGCTTCAAACCGCGCTCGGCGTGTACCATTCGCGCAAGCTCGCGACGACGAACGTGGATCCAGTCACAACTACGACATCGTCGACTGCCGCAGCGCGGCGCGCAACCGTGAGCGCTTCGACCGGATCGGCAATAGCGCGTCCCCAGCACCCGAATGATTCGGCGATGGTCGCGAGGCGGGAGGGCAGAATCGCTTTGTGCCCGGCTGTCGCAAACGAAGTAAACGTAAACGTAGATGGCATCGCTGCAAAAATCTCGAGGATTTGACGGGCGTCTTTGGTTTCGCCGATTGCCACAACGTAGTGAATCCGGCGTCCGGGAAAGCGTTCGCGCAGTGAGGTAACCAAGGCCTCCGCCTTCTCGGCATTGTGCGCGATGTCGAAGATGACCATCGGGTTGCCCGAGAAAAGTTCCATCCGTCCGGGGATCGAGAGTTCTTCAAGGCCACGAACCACCGCGTCACGGCCCGGTCGCAGCTCGTCGTTTAGCTTCTCCAGAACGGCCACGGCGGTCCCGACGTTCGCGCGCTGGAAAATGCCGAGGACCGGCAATCGGACGACATAGGTATCCCGAGCAGTCGCGACCGCGAGGACTTGGCTGCGCGGATCGTCGCCATCTCTCACCTCGATGTGTACGACGTCGGCGACAAAGACGATCGGAGCTCCGACTTCTGCGGCGTAGCGCTCGATCACCGCCCGCGCGGCCGGCGGAACCGCGGCAACGACGAGCGGCACGCCTCGTTTGGCGATGCCCGCCTTCTCGAGCGCGATCTCTTCGATCGTGTTGCCCAGTACGTCGGTGTGGTCGTAACCAACCGAAGTGATCGCCGCGACGACCGGCTGGAGAACGTTGGTACCGTCGAGCCGTCCGCCAAGGCCCACTTCGATCACCGCAGCGTCGACATGCTCGTCGGCAAAGTAGACGAAGGCCAGCGCCAACAGCGTTTCGTAATAGGTCGGCCGTCCGTAAGCCGGCGTGGTGCGTTCGATCGCCGGCATCATGCGGTTGAGCATCGCGGCGAAGCGCTCCCGTGCAATTGGGTGGCCGTTAATTCGTGCGCGCTCGGTCATGAAATGCAGATGCGGTTTGGTATGCAGACCGGTCCGCTTGCCGGCGGCTTGCAGTGCGGCAGCGATCATGGTCGAGGTCGAGCCTTTTCCGCTGGTTCCACCCACGTGAAGTGTCGGATACGTTAGATGCGGATCGCCCAGCTCGCGCAAGAAGGCGCGCATCCGGTCCAGCTTGTACGAAGTTCGGCGGGAAACGACTTCGTCGATCGTGCCCAGCAAATAGGCTTCGGCACGCTCGTAGTTTGCGATTTCGATCATCCGTCGGCGATTCGATCGGCGAGCAACTCTAATGCGTGAGGCAGCACCGGCAGTACCACGTCGAGCGATTCCCCGACGGCCCGTGGGGTTCCCGGGAGATTGAGGATCAGCGTGCGATGGCGAACGCCTGCCAGCGCACGAGAAAGCATGGCGGTCTTCGTGTGCGCGATCGATGCGGTGCGAATTGCCTCGGCAATTCCGGGAACTTCGTAATCGATCACGGCTGCGGTTGCCTGCGGCGTGCGGTCACGTGGCGAAAGACCGGTGCCGCCGCTCGTAATCGCGAGGTCGACGGCGCGCGAATCGGCCAAATCGATCAGCTCGGCTTGCAACGCGGCAGGGTCATCGGGAAGAACGCTTTCGCGGACGATCGAGTATGCGGCGCCGAGTCGCTCCTTCATCACTGGAATGCAGGCGTCGGGGCGCTCGCCGGAAGCCGCCCGATCGGAAAGCACGATCAACGCCACCTTAAAGCTCACTTTTTCTTCTTTTTTTTCTTCCCGCTTCTTTTCTTCTCATCCTCAGCGCGCCAATTACCGCTCTTTCCCCCACTCTTCTTCAAGAGCCGCACCGATTCGATCGTAATGGCTTTGTCCGACGCCTTCAACATATCGTAGATCGTCAAAGCCGCAACGCTGGCGGCGACCATCGCCTCCATCTCAACGCCGGTACGCGCGGTCGTGCGCGCCTCGGCCTCGACGCGAAACAGACCATCCCCGCGCCAGTCGAAACCCACGTCCACGCTGCTCAACGGCAGCGGATGCGTAAGGGGAATCAACGCCGCAGTCTGCTTTGCCGCCATAATGCCCGCGATCTGAGCCGCAACGAGCGCATCGCCCTTCGGCAGGATTGCCCCACGCAGCGCTGCTTCGGCGTCGGGATTCATACGAACGAGCGCTTCGGCGGAGGCCGATCGCACCGACACTTGCTTTTCCGAAATGTCGACCATCGCGATGCTCCCGCCGGCCGAAATATGTGAAAGCTTCAACGGCGGGGCGCGCTCTGGAACCGAGCCCAGATCAAACAGAGCAGCGCGAGCGCCCAGAGAAGCACCAAGTGCGTGATGTGGTGCGCGTGCTGTGCGCCGGACTGGCTGAAAAGATTGATTGTTCCCATACCGTACAGGATGCCGAGGACGAAGAAGACGACGGCTAAGACGATGGCAATGACTCTCATGTAATGATCCCCTTTCGCGCGAGAACGAGACAGATTGCGCCCACGATCACGCAATACCAGCCAAACGGACGTAAATCGTTCGAACGGAAGTAGCGCGTCAAGAAGGCGACCGAGAGATATGCGGCTATCCCCGCCGCGATGCCGCCGCACACCGCCTGCAGGAGTACGACGTGCGACTGGGCCGCGAACAGCTTCGGCACCTCGAGCAGCGCGGCCGCGAGGATCACCGGCGTCGCCAGCAGGAACGAATAACGGGCTGCATTCTCGTGATCGAGGTCTGAGAGCAGTCCGGCAACCATCGAGATACCGGATCGCGAGATGCCGGGAAGCAAGGCTAGAGACTGTGCAAAACCAATGAATAGGCTTGAGGAATAGCTCAACTGCTCGATCGGTTTATAAGCTCGTCCGCTCGTTTTGTGCTGCCGCCGTCGCAGCGCTTCGCCCGCGAACATCACCAAGCCGTTGATCATCAGGAAGAGTGCGGCGGGCGCCGGCGAGCCGAAGAGACGACGCACGGGGCCTTCGAAGATTACGCCGAGAATCCCGACCGGAATCGTTCCGACTACTAGCCGCCAGCCAATCAGTTCGTTGCGATCCTGGCCCAGGCGTCCGCGCACGACGCTGGCGACGAGCGAACGCACGATCGAGTACCATTCCGCTCGATAGAAAACGATTAACGCCAGCGCCGTCCCCAGATGGAGGACGACGACAAACGCGAGAAACGACGGGCTTGACCGGTCGATGTTTTGCCAGCGAAGCATCGCCGGCACGAGGATCGTGTGGCCCAGACTCGAGACGGGAAAGAGCTCGGTCACGCCCTGCAATAGGGCGAGAACGAGCGCCTGAAAGAAGGTCACCGCGCACCGTTAGGCTGCTGGGGTCGCTCGGCCTGCCCGCTCACCACGCGACGAACTTCACGCTGAAGGTATACGCACCGGCGATCGGTTTGCAATCGTGTAAGGCGGGCGTGTAGCGGGTGTCCCGCGCCATCGATACGGCGACCAGATCCAGCGATGAGTTGCCGGTACTTTGCGTGACGCTGGCACTCGTGACCTGACCGCTAAGGTCGAGAGCCACCTTGACCAGCGCGGTGCCGTTGATGGCCGCCGTCCGCGCTTCGGGGGCGATATCCGGAGGCTGCGGGCTGGCAAGAACGGCTGCCTCGGCGTTGGGTTGGGTGCAACCGGCACTCGCGGTGGCGACCGGCGACGGCGTCGGAACCAGCGGCGGGGGGGTTCGCACGAC
>JBAVTZ010000113.1:0-9838 GCA_049696515.1 Candidatus Cybelea sp.
GTTGGGACCGGATCGCTAATATGCTTAAGGGCGACCGTGACGGGAGACTCACCCGTATACGGCAACTTGCCGGTCAACATCTGGTAAAGAACGATACCCAGGCTGTAGAGATCGGCCGTCTCGTGAATGTCGTGTTCTTGCGCCTGCTCGGGCGAGATGTAGTAGACGCTGCCCATCACCAGCCCCGGCTTGGTCAGCGCCATCGTTTGCTGCGAGACGGCCCGAGCGATTCCGAAATCGGATAGCTTCACCACGTCATCCTTGGTGACCAGGATGTTTGCGGGCTTGATATCGCGGTGGAGCAGACCCTGGCGATGGGCGTAGGCGAGGCCGCTGGCGATTTGGGCTGCATAGTCGATCGCGACGGGCTCGGGGAGCCGTCCGTCCGCGGAGATGATCTCTGCGAGGGAGGGACCGTCGATAAGTTCCATCACGATAAAATAGATCTCGTCCTGACGGCCCACGTCGAAGGTGTTTACGATGTTGGGGTGCGAGAGTTTGGCGGCCGATTCCGCCTCCTGGTAGAACCGGCGAACGAACTCGTCATCGGCGGCGTACTGTTCGCGTAACACCTTGATCGCAACGCGCCGCCGCAGCAAAGTATCGGTGCCGCAGTACACGGTCGCCATCCCGCCCTCGCCGAGTTTTCGATCGAGCCGGTAGCGGTTGTTGAATATCCGCTCTTCGATCAACTCCCGCTCTCCAAGGCGACGCGTAATACCTCGCGCGCAATCGGCGCCGCGTAGGTCGCGCCGTAGCCGACGTTCTCAACCACGATCGCGACCGCGACGCGCGGATGGTCGGCGGGCGCAAAGGCGACGAACCATGCATGCGAGCGTCCGAGCGGATTGGTCGCGGTTCCAGTCTTTCCGGCGACGGTGACGTGCGGCAGCTCCGCGGGGGTGCCCGTTCCGCGCTGCACGACGGCGATCATCATCTCGGTCACCTTCGCGGCGGTCTGGGTGGATACCGGGTTCGTCAGCGTGGTTGCACCTGAGACGCTCAGCGGAATTCCGTCGCGAACGACTTGCCGAACGATGTATGGACGCGGCTCGTTGCCTCCGTTGGCAATCGTCGCACCAATCAGTGCCATCTGGAGCGGCGTCATGAGCAGCGCTCCTTGGCCAAAACCCATCTGAGCCAGCTCGCCGGGAACGATCTGCGCCTTGGCTGGCATGCGCGCGGGCTCCGCCGGGAGCTGAAAGTCGAGCGGGGCGCCGATGCCCCAGCGGTCGAGATATTGGTAAAAGGTATCGATGCCCATTTTTAGGGCGATCTGCGCGAAATCTACGTTACTGGAGAGCGCAAAGGCGGTCGTGAGATCGGCGTAGCCGGTCGCTTCGCTCTCGTTGTCGTTCAGCGTGAAGTCTCCGACGATCAGATATCCGGGATCTTCGAACTGCGAGTCCATCCTCACGGTGTTGCTGTCAAGGGCTGCGGCGGCAGTGAAGATCTTGAAGGTGGAGCCCGGTGGGTAGAGCCCGTCGAGCGCGCGATTCAATAGGGGTGCGTGTGGATCGGCGCTCAGCGCCGGAAACTCCACATCGAAATCGTTTGGATCAAAGCTCGGCACGCTTGCCAGCGCGAGTACGGCACCGCTGCGCGGGTCCAGCACGATCCCGGCCGCCCGCGGATAGCGGGAGAGCGACTCGTACAGCTCTTGCTGGACCGGCGGCACGATCGTGGTGACGACGTCGGCACCCCGAGCCGCGACGTTTGCTCCACGCAAGGTCGCCACAAAATCGGCAATCTGCGCCATCGGGTCGCCGCTCCAATCCGGCGGCGAAAGCGCCCGGTCGAAGGCATGCTCGATGCCGCTGGTCCCGTAGCGTTCTGAAACATAGCCCACCGCGTGAGCCAGCGCTGCCCCAGCGGGGTACATCCGCTTCCCCGCGACCGTGTGCGCCAGCAGGCTGCCGTCGGTGGCCAGAATACTGCCCCGTCCCGCGTCAAGCAACGCGTGACGCGGATTATTCGGCCTAGCCGCGATCGCCGGAGCGGCGACGAGCTGCACGTAGGTTTGGCGGATCGCCAGCGCCGCGAAAAGCAAGACGAACAGGGTTGAAAGATTGCGAATCGCGCGGTTGGTCACGCTTCCCGCAACACCGTGAAGCCGCCCTCGCTCATCACCACCATGTGCGGGCGCTGCTGATCCCCTTCGAGCAACCGATTCACGACGTCCCGGGCAAGTGGTTCGTCGACCCCGCTCACCATTAGCACGACGTCCACGTTCAACTCGGCCAGCAAGGGGTGCACGACGTACGCGCACGACGGCAGCGTCTCGAAATGGCGCTCCGCGTAAACACCCTCATGCCAAGGGCCGCGTCTGCCGAAAGCCTGGGCGTGATAATCCCAGGCGCAAAGCTGCTTTTCTTTCCAAACGAATTGATCGGCCACGCAGAGCCGGCGGCAAACTCCGCATTGCACGAGCGAGGCCTGAGGGCGGCCCAGTGCGTCGGCAATGTCCTCGGGTAGGTCTTCAATGTTGAGCACGCTGCGGTCGTCAACGCGTTCGGGGAACGGGGCTTGCCAGCCGACGCGAACGAGCAACTCCAGGTCGCGTAAGGGAGCGACGAATGCGTGCTCGTCCTCGGCTGAAAAGGTCCGGTCGATCCACTCGAACAGCCCGGATACTGGGATGCTGAGCTCTTGCCGGGTATCGCCGACGGCGATACCGAGCGGCGTCGAGGCGAGAGGAATCAGGTGTGCGGTGACCGAGCCGGCCGACGGACTGAGACTGTTGGCGATTGCCAGCGTGCTCCGATTGCCGCCGAGGACGACAACGCGCCCACCGGCCACTGGTTCTACGACCGGATCGTCGCTCGAGCGCTCCGATATTCCTGTAGGCTGCGTGGCGGTCCAGCCTTGCTTGCGAGTGCCTCTGCCAGCGCCCGCGCCGTATCTAAACTCGTCAAACACGCAATACTCGCTTCGACCGCCGCGCGGCGAATCTTGTAGTCGTCGGAGAGTTCCCGCGGTCCTTTGGCGTCGTTGATCACCAAATCCACAGCGCGGGAAGCGATCAAGTCGAGCACGTGCGGCGATCCATCCGCAATCTTGTTTATTCGCTGGGCCGGAATACCGGCCCCCTCTAGCGTCGCACGCGTACCCGCCGTCCCTACCAACGTGTGTCCCAGCGCGGCGTACGCACGAAGCACCGAGATGAACTCATCTTTCTCTTCATCGGCAATCGACACCAGAATGCGGCCGCCGGTGCCCGGCAGGCGAACTCCTGCGGCCAGGAAGCCTTTACGGAGCGCCCCGCCAAAAGACTCATCGATTCCCAGCACTTCGCCCGTCGACTTCATCTCGGGGCCGAGGACCGTCTCCACGCCGCGCATTTTGGAGAACGAAAAGACCGGAACTTTCACCACGACGTAGGGGATGTGCGGCGCGAGCCCGACCCCGTAATCCATATCGCGGAGTTTCTCGCTCAGCGCGATCCTTGTCGCGGCGGCAACCAGATTGATACCGGTCGCTTTTTGGATAATGGGAACCGTCCGGCTGGCCCGTGGGTTGGCTTCGATGATATACAGCTTCTCGGCGTGCACGACGAACTGAATATTGATCAGTCCGCGGATGCGGAGTTCGCGCGCAATCGCGAGGGTCACGTCGGCAATGCGACGTTCCATCGAAGCGTCGATCGTTTGTGCCGGATAGACGCTGATCGAATCGCCTGAGTGCACGCCGGCGCGTTCGACGTGCTCGAAGACGCCCGGAATGAGAATGTCGTTCCCGTCAAATACGGCGTCGACCTCGACTTCGAGGCCGCGCAGGTATTTGTCGACCAAGAGCGGCGCGTTTGGGCGAATCGGAGGGGCCGACTCTGCGTACGCAGCCAGTTCGGCTTCGTTGTATACGATTTCCATCGCACGCCCCCCAAGAACGAACGATGGTCGCACGAGGACGGGAAACCCAAGCTCGCGCGCAATCGCGCGCGCTTCGCGAAAGCTGCTGGCGGGCTTCCCCTCGGGTCGCGCCACCCCAAGCCGCGACAAGGCTGCGTCGAATTGCGCGCGATTTTCCGCCATGTCTACCGACTTCCGGTCGCTTCCCACGATCGGTACTCCGCGCCGGCTTAGTTCGCCCGCCAGATTGATTGCAGTCTGGCCGCCGAAGGCGAGCATTACGCCGCGTGCCCTGGTCGCACGATACGCGGCCTCGACTTCGTCGGCTCCCGGCGGTTCAAAAACCAGCGCGTCGGAGATGTCGAAGTCGGTGGATACCGTCTCCGGATTGTTGTTGACGACAACCGGTGAGCGACCCGCGCTTTTCAGTGCCCAGGCCGCGTGGACGCAGCTGTAATCGAACTCGATGCCTTGGCCGATGCGTATCGGGCCGCTTCCGACGACCACCACGGCTTCGCGCGGCGTTGGGCGCATCTCGTCCTGCTCGCCCCTCGACAGGTAGTAGTAAGGAGATTTTGCCGGAAACTCTGCAGCCGCGGTATCCACCATACGAAATGCCGGCGTCGCGCCTTCTTCCTCGCGCAAACCGATTGATCGGCCGGCTAAGCGCGCAACGCTTTCGGTGGAGTAGCCGAATTGAAGCGCTTCGGCGGCGACGGCGCTGGACGGCTCGTGACGCAGTCGCTCTTCGAGCTTGACGAGTTCTTCGAGTTCGTAGAGCCAAAAGCGATCGATTGCGGATAGCTGGTGAGCGCGTTCGAGCGCGAGATCGCGCGCCTCAGGGGCGGCGCGCCGTATCAGCTCGCAGATCGCGAAGAGCCGCTCGTGAGTTGGATGCGCGAGGGTGGCCTCCAGTTCAACGTCGCTCCACTCCGCCAGCGGTCCGGTGAGCGTTTCGCGATCCAAGTCCAAGCCGCGAACCGCTTTCATTAGGGCTGCACGGAAGGTCCGGCCGATCCCCATCGCCTCACCGGTGGATTTCATTTGGGTCCCAATAGTCGTGTCGGCGAAGGGAAACTTGTCGAACGGCCAGCGCGGTATCTTAACCACGACATAGTCGAGGGTCGGCTCGTACGCCGCCTTCGTCACGCCGGTTACCGGGTTGGAGATTTCATCGAGCCGCTGTCCCAGTGCGATTCGCGTGGCGATCTTAGCGATCGGATACCCGGTGGCTTTGGAGGCCAACGCCGAGCTGCGGGAGACGCGCGGGTTAACCTCGATGATCGCGTACTCGCTCCGGTCGGGGTGGAGCGCGAACTGAATGTTGCAGCCGCCCTGAACGTTCAGCGCACGTATCACGTTGAGGCTGGCGCTGCGCAGCATTTGGTATTCGAGATCCGAAAGCGTTTGCGAGGGCGCCACCACAATTGAATCGCCGGTGTGGACGCCAACGGGGTCGATGTTCTCCATATTGCACACGACGATGCAGTTGTCAGCGGCGTCGCGCAGCACTTCGTACTCTATCTCTTTCCAGCCGAGCAGCGAAGTTTCTAAAAGCGCTTGGTGGATGAGACTCGCGTTTAGACCGGCATCGAGGGTCGTTCGGAGCTGCTCGTCGTCGTAAACGATACCCCCGCCGGTGCCGGCGAGGGTATATGCTGGACGCACGACGAGCGGATAACCGGCGCGGGCGGCAAACTCGCGGCCCTCCTCGATTGAGGTAACCACGGCGCTCTCGGGAACGGGCTCACCGATCTCCTGCATTTTGAGTTTGAAGCGCGCGCGATCTTCTGCCACTCGGATCGTGTCGATCGGCGTGCCCAGCAATTCGACGCCGTAACGCTGGAGAACGCCGGCTTCCTCGAGTTCGACCGCGAGATTGAGTCCCGTTTGCCCGCCTAGGGTCGGTAATAGCGCATCCGGTTCTTCGCGTGCAATGATCGCTTCGATCGAGCCAACCGTGAGCGGCTCGAGGTAGACCGCATCGGCGACTTCGGGGTCGGTCATAATCGTCGCAGGATTCGAGTTGACCAGGACGACGCGATGGCCTTCCTCACGCAAAGCACGACACGCTTGGACGCCGGCATAATCGAATTCTGCAGCCTGACCGATCACGATCGGTCCCGAACCGATGACCATGACGTTCCGGCGGAGCATGCTGCGGCCGTTTCATTACGCGTGTATCAAGGAAGTCCCTGGCTGCCGGCGCCGGGCGCGAGACTATCGTGCTTCGGGATCGCTCCCTCCGGACGTCGTGTCCTCCGGTCGCTCGTAGGCGATTTTCTCGAAAGCAAAGTTTTGAAGAACACCTCCTGTGTTGCTCGAAAATCGCTAAGTCCCGCAGCACGATAGTCACCGCGCCCGACGGCTGGAGCCTAAGCCGCGATTTAGGGCTGCAGGTGGGTTACGCGCCAGGCGTTGCCTGAGCGAACGTATTCGAGCCGGTCGTGCATGCGGTTGGGACGACCTTGCCAGAATTCGAAACGCGATGGCGCGAGCAGATAACCGCCCCACGAGTGCGGACGCGGGACGTCTTCGCCCTCGAAGCGTCCTTCGAAATGTGCGAAGCGCTCTTCCAAAATCGCGTGCGACTCGATCGGTTCGCTCTGCTCCGATGCCCAAGCGGCAAGCTGATGGCCGCGCGGCCGGCCTTCGAAGTAGTTGTCGGACTCGTCCTCGGAGAGCATCGTGACCTTGCCTTCGATGCGCACTTGTCGCTCGAGCTGCGGCCAGTAGAGTATCGCCGCGGCGAAAGGATTCTCGGCTAACTCCCGCCCTTTGCGACTGCAATAGGAAGT
This sequence comes from Candidatus Cybelea sp., assembly GCA_049696515.1. Lineage (GTDB taxonomy): Bacteria > Vulcanimicrobiota > Vulcanimicrobiia > Vulcanimicrobiales > Vulcanimicrobiaceae > Cybelea. Next base: position 6,647 of record JBAVTZ010000113.1, read on the forward strand.
ATAAAAGCGCAGGCCGTGATGGTCGAGTCCGCGCAGCAGCACGATTCGCGCGGAGGGGTGCGCTTGGGGGTCGGAGGTTGCCAGACACATTGCGACCGCCTCGATCCGGCGGGGACCGCCGGCATCGTCGATCCAACGACCGAGCAGTGCGATCGGGTCACCGTCGAGGGCCGCTCCAGTGAATGCGTTCACGGATAGCGACCTAAGCCGAAGCCGGTCAAAAACGCGAGCACCATTCCGAGTGCGCCCGCGATTGCGAAGCCCAAGGATGCATCAACCGGTTTGGGTTGCAGCGACGTGATGCGACCGAGCCTGGCTAGCGCCTCGCGCAGTTGCGTTGCGTTCTCGGCCCGGGCGTAGGCCCCGTTACTGACGTTTGCATAGGCGCGCAGGGCATCTTCATCGATCGTCGCCTCTTCGTTCGTTCCGGGAATCAGCCCGCCCGCGGGCGTCCCGATACCCACGGTATAGACCGGGATGTGATGCGCACCGAGCCACTGAGCCATCTCCATCGGGTCGGTGCCGGTATTGTTCACCCCATCGGTAATCAGAATCACTACCCGATGACCACTGGGGGGCAGCAGTTGCGCCGCAACCTTGAGCGCATCGCCGATTGCGGTCGCGCCGTTAGGGGCTGGAACGTTTTCGAGTCCCGCAATGACCAACTGATGGTCGGCGCTGAGCGGCACGACGACTCCGGCGCTACCCGAAAACGCGATGATCCCGATTTTCGTGCCCGGCGGGCTTTCGGAAACGAAGGCGCGCGCCGCCGCTTTGGCTGCCTGCGCGCGCGTAGGAAAGACATCAGTTGATGCCATCGATCCCGAGGTATCGATTGCGATGAAGACCTGTCCGTCGCGGACCGGAACCGGGAGCGTGAGATGCGGACCCGAAACCCCCAGCACGACCCCGGTCAGAGCGATAAGCCAGAGCGCTTGCAGCGCGCGTGGAATCCAACGCTTGGGCCGAACCGCTTGCGCGAAGAACGCGACATTCGAATAGGCCAAATCACGCGTGGTAACCCGCCGTTGCAATCGCTGGTAAAGCAAGGCAAATAGAACTACGCCCAGGATACCGATCGCCAAGCGCGCGGGGTGATCGAAGCTCACGCGTGAAACCGCGCGGCTGCGGGCGTTGCGATCACCGATCGAAGCCCGAATGCAGCGGCGAGCGAGGCGGCACCGTCCTCTTCACGGAGCACGCCAGTGCGCCAGTTTGCTTTCGCGAAACGCGCCAGCAGCGAAGCTTCCCGCTCGCGGACGGCGCTGTGGTACGCAGCGCGTTCGCGTGGGCCGATGTACGCGCGCAGGTTTCCACCCTCCACTCCTCGCAAACGGACGATGCCCGCGAGCGGCAGCTCGTCGTACCACGGATCGCGCGCGACCAGGGCGGTGCAATCGAACCGCGCACCCAGATCGGCGAGGTCTCGGTCGAGCGCCGCATCGAGATCGTACCAATCGCCGATCGCCAGCAGCGCAGTTCCACGCGGAAGCGCGGCACGAGCGGTGCGCAGGTAGCGTTTTGCGTCGAACTCCGCCGCCAGACTCCACGCGGTTAGCGCTCCATGCGCGCGGCGCTGAAGCGCTGGCGGTGTCACGCCGTCGGCGTCGATGCGGATGCAGCGATCCTCGCCGCTCGCGGCACCAAACCAGGCCTGTAGCGATTCACGAGCCGCGTCCAGCAACGGCCGCTGACGCCCGACGCGCATTGATGGCGAAGTGTCGATTATGGCCGCTAAGGTCAGTGCGACGTCTTCAAGGACGACCCGGGTCTGTAGATCGCCGGAGCGCGCGGTTGCGGCCCAGTCGATTCGGCGGACGTCGTCGCCGGGAACGTAAGCGCGCAGTTCGACGAACTCGTATCCGTCACCGCGATAGATCGTCGGGGATCCGGCGCCCAGGTGGCGGGGACGGCGGCGCGCCCGGAGGAGCGCGTCGCGAATCGTCATCATCGTCATTACGGCGCGGGGATTTCGGCAATCATCGCCTCGATCACGCGGTCCGCATTTACGCCCTCGGTGGTCAGGCGATAGTTGAAGCCGATCCGGTGGCGAAGAGCGTGGGCAGCGACGGCACGAACGTCGTCGGGAAGCGCAAAATCGCGTCCGTCCAACAGCGCGCGCCCGCGCGCCAGGTAGGCCATGGCCAGCGTCGCTCGCGGGCTTGCCCCATAGTCGATCAAGTCACCGGCGGAGAGTGTTGCGCCGGCCCGCGATTGGACGCTTACGTTTTCGGCCTGGCGCGTGAGTGTGACCAGGTCGACGATGTACCGCTTGAGCTTCTCGTCGATATGGACGTTGTGTGCTTGTTCGCGCCAGCTGCGGACGTCGTCGAGCGTTGCGACGGCCCGTACCGGCTGCGTATCGGCGACTGCGAAGCGATCGAGAATCCGCAACTCTTCGTCGCGCGAAGGATAGCCGACGTTGATCTTCATGAGGAACCGGTCCATTTGCGCGATCGGCAGCGCATAGGTGCCTTCGGAATCGAGCGGATTCATCGTCGCCATCACGACGAAGGGGTCGGGAAGCGCGTAGGACTGCGGCCCGATCGTGACCTGACGCTCCTGCATCGCCTCTAGGAGCGCCGATTGCACCTTGGCGGGTGCTCGATTGATTTCGTCGGCCAACACAACGTTAGCGAAAATCGGCCCGAGTACCGTTGCAAAGGCACTCTCTCGTTGGTCGAAGATCCGAGTCCCAACGATATCGCTTGGAAGCAAATCCGGCGTAAACTGTATGCGCTTGAACTCGCCTTCCAACGCGGCCGCCAAGGAACGGCAGGCCAGCGTCTTTGCCAATCCCGGCGGACCTTCCAGCAAAATGTGACCGTTGGAAAGCAAGGCCAAGAGCAACGCTTCGATAACCCCTTGCTGTCCGACGATCGTCTGAGCGAGCGCCGCGCGCAGATCGGCGGGCTCGCGGGCCGCGATCATACGAGCGACCCCAGGTAGCGTTCCAGCGAGGAACACGCGTCGTCAATTGCAGCGCGTAGATCCTCATCGTAGGTAAAGGCACTGCGTTCCAGTGCGATGAGCAGATCGCGCATCGAGTCCTCATTGGCTTCAGGGCGTCGCAACACGTCGCCAAGCGTTTCGCCGTCGGAGGCGCCGAGCATGCGCCATACGGCCGCGCGCACGCGAACCGCCGAGGCTCGCGTGCGCTCGGTGCGAAGGACCGTCAGTGCATCTTCGAAC
>JBAVTZ010000114.1:0-4420 GCA_049696515.1 Candidatus Cybelea sp.
TTACGACTCCACGCCCGTCCGAGGCCGTCGGACGCGCCGCGCCGGAGCTGCTCCGAGAGCTGCCCGGACTGGTCGGAGTCAGCAACTCGTTCGATCTCGAAAGCGCCAATGCGATTCTGGGGCGACGGCACAGACTGGTTGCGGGCGAGGACGAAATCGAAGAGACGATCGGCGGGGTCCGCTATCGCGTTTCGGCCGCATCCTTCTTTCAAATCAACGTCGAGATCGTCGGCAAAATCTTCGACTTTCTGCGGCCATGGCTGGAGCCGCCACGGCGGGTCGTGGACCTCTACTGCGGGGCAGGCACCTTTGCGCTCTTTTTTGCAAAACACGGCTGGAGCGTTTACGGGGTCGAGGAAAACACGCACGCGATCGTGGAGGCGGTTGCCAACGCGCGCCTCAACGGGCTGGAGCGGCAGGCTCGCTTCGAAACCGGCCGAGTCGAGGAGTTGGTCTTCACGCCGGGGTTGCGAAACGCGCTGCGGGAAGCCGACGTGCTCTTCTTGGATCCCCCCCGAAAGGGTTGCGACGAGGTGACGCTCGGAGCGATTGCAGGCGCTCGCGTGGCCAACGTTTGGTACCTATCCTGCGATCCGGCAACGCTTGCGCGGGATTTGAAGTTCCTGGGAGCCAATGGCTACCGGCCCTCGATCGTGCAACCCTTCGACATGTTTCCGCAAACCGGACACGTCGAAACGCTAGTTCAACTGGAGTATCCCGAGAATGTCAGCCGAAACAATTGACATCCGTTACGTTGCCAAGCTGGCACGCATTGCGCTCACCGACGATGAGATCGAGCGTTTCGGAATGCAGCTCGGCGAGCTTCTCGATCACGTCAACGCTTTGGGCGAACTCGACACGGCGAGCGTTCCTGCGACCGCGCAGGTCGTCGAGTCCCGTAACGTGACCCGCGAGGATCGGTTGACGCCCTGTCTCGATCGCGAGGTCGTGCTGGCGCAGGCGCCGCAGCGGCAGGGCGGTTTTTTCCGAGTGCCGCGCATTATCGCGGAGTGAGCCGGTCGCAAAGATGCCTGCGGAGCTAATCGAGCGCAGCGGCGCGCAGATCGCAAGCGAAGTTTGCGCGGGCCGGGTAAGCGCGGCGGAAATCACCGAAGCAACCCTAGCCCACGTTAACGCCGCGGACGGCGCAGTGGGCGCGTACTTAACCGTGCTCGCCGACCTGGCGCGTGCCCAGGCCGCCCGAGTCGACGATCGCATCCGAAATGGCGAACGACTGCCGCTGGCGGGCGTGCCGGTTGCGGTGAAAGACAACATGTGCTTGACCGGCAGTCGCACGACCTGCGGCAGCAAGATCCTGGAGCATTGGATCGCGCCATACACCGCTACTGCGGTTGCGCGGATACTCGACGCCGGCGCCATTCCGATCGGCAAGGCAAACTGCGACGAGTTTGCGATGGGCAGCTCCTGCGAAAACTCGGCGCTCGGTGTGACGCGTAATCCATATGACCTTTCGCGCGTGCCGGGAGGCTCGAGCGGGGGTTCGGCGGCAGCCGTCGCCGCTTACGAGGCGGCCATTGGGTTGGGAAGCGACACCGGCGGTTCGATTCGCGAGCCGGGAGCGTTCTGCAATCTTATCGGATTCAAGCCGACCTACGGCAGGGTCTCACGCTACGGATTGATCGCCTTTGCTTCCAGCCTCGACCAAATCGGTCCACTTACGCGAACCGTGGAGGACGCCGCGCTGGCCTACGACGCTATAGCCGGCTACGATCCATTCGATGCCACCTCGATCGATCGCGCGCACGATCGCACGGCCGGCTCGCTGCGCGATGATCTACGCGGCTTGCGGGTCGGGATCGTGCGCGAGTTCGACACGAAGGTACTCGGCGAGGAGAGCGACACGCTCTACCGCAATGCCTATCGTGACCTGGAGCGAATCGGCGCGGAGCTGGTTGAAGTTTCGCTGCCGACCGCCGATTACGGGCTGGCCACCTACTACCTGATCGCCCCGGCCGAGTGTTCGTCCAATCTGGCGCGCTTCGACGGCGTACGCTACGGGTTACGCGTCGAAGGCGATGACGTCCGCGCGATGTACGACAAGACGCGTGCGGCCGGTTTTGGACCGGAGGTCAAGCGCCGCATTCTGATCGGCACGCATGCGCTCTCGAGCGGCTACTACGATGCCTACTACGTCCGGGCACAGAAGGCGCGAACGCTGATCGCACGCGATTTCGATCGAGCCTTTGCGGGGTGCGACCTGATCGCATGCCCGGCCGCGAGTTGTCCCGCGTTTGTGTTCGATGCCAAGAGCGATCCGTACAGCATGTACCTGATGGACTACTACACGATCCCCATGTCGCTGGCGGGCTTGCCGGCGTTGTCGGTTCCCTGCGGCTGGGTGACACCCGGCACCGGCAGCGTGCCGATGCCGATCGGGCTTCAGCTCTGCGCGCCGCAGTTCGCCGAGCCGCTTTTGCTGGGTGCCGCACACGCCTACGAACAGGTCACAAAGCATGCCCTCGCGCGCAAACCCTCGCTTCCGCAGGTGGGCGTATGACCGTCCAATACGAGGCCGTGATCGGCATCGAGTGTCACGTCGAGCTCAAGACACATACGAAGATGTTCTGCGGTTGTGCCAATGCGTTCGGAGGCGAGCCGAATACCAAAGTCTGCCCGATATGTTTGGGCATGCCCGGAGCACTTCCGGCACCAAATGCAGCCGCGATCGAACACATTATCGCCGCCGGTCTAGCATTCGGCGCTGAAATCCCTGCCTTCTCGAAGTTCGACCGCAAGAACTACTTCTATCCCGACATGCCCAAGGATTACCAGATCTCGCAGTACGACATGCCTTTCACGGTGGGCGGTGCGGTCAAATACTGGCTCGAGGACGGCACGATGAAGGAGTGCCGTTTGACACGTATTCATCTCGAAGAGGATACCGGCAAATCAACCCACGCGGGCTCGGGCGATGGTCGCATCGCCGGGAGTTCGTACTCCTTGGTGGACTTCAACCGCGCCGGCGTCCCGCTTATGGAGTGCGTATCCGAACCTGAGTTGCACAGCGCACAGGAGGCAACCGCGTATCTCGAATCGGTGCGCAGGACGCTGCTCGCGCTGGGCGTGAGCGACGTGAAGATGGAAGAAGGCTCGTTGCGCTGCGATGCCAACGTCTCGATACGCCCGGCTGGTTCGGCGGAGCTGGGCACCAAAACCGAGATCAAAAACATGAATTCATTCCGTTCCGTCGAGCGCGCGATAGGCAGCGAGATCGAGCGTCAAATTGCCGTCCTTACCTCCGGTGGTCGAATCGTTCAAGAAACGCGCGGATGGGATGAGATCAAGGGCACGACGCACTCGATGCGCAGCAAAGAAGAAGCGCACGACTACCGTTACTTTCCCGACCCCGACCTCGTGCCGCTCGAGATTGCGGCCGCGACCGTGGCGCGCATTGGAGCGGCGTTGCCGACGCTTCCGTGGCAGCGTTTCGAGCGCTACATTGCCGAGTATGGGTTAGGGACGAAACCGGCCACCCAGCTCCTGGAAAACCTCCCGCTCGCCGGCTACTTCGATGCGGTCGTAGCCCTCAGCCGCAATCCGGCGCAGGCCAGCAACTTCGTGCTCGGCGATCTTTCCCGGCTCGCCAACGAAACCGGCGTTGCCGTTAACGAATCGAATGTCGCGCCGAAGCATCTGGCCGAGCTGATCGATTTGGTCGAAACCAAGCGGATCAACTCCAAGATCGCAAAGGAACTGTTGGCGCGCATGTGGGACGGCGCGGGTTCGCCGGCAGCGCTCGTCGAGCGCGAGGGCCTCGCGCAGACCAGCGATCCGATTGCGATCGAGCGTTTCGTGGACGAGACGATCGCGGCGAACGGCAAACTCGTCGCCGACTATAAGGCGGGAAAAACCAACCTTGCGGGCTTTTTCGTGGGTCAGGTGATGAAGGCTTCGCGCGGGAAGGCCGATCCGGCGCTGGTCAACGAGCTGGTGCAGAAGAAGCTCTCCTCGTAGGGGCATAGTGGTTTCCATCACCATTGCCGACGCACGAACCCTCGAAGCGCTCGATTTCGCAAGCGTGCGCGCACAGGTCGTCGCCGCAACGCGGACGCAGCGAGGGAAGTCGTACGCGGTGGAGCTGACGCCCCAGGCCGAGTTCGCGCTCGTACGGCGCGAGCAACTTCGCACGGAGGCGATGCGCTCGCTGCTGGTGGCGTCCGATCTTCGAATCATGCCCGCTACCGAAACCTCATCGCTAACGGACGCGGCGCAAGTTGGACGCTCCTTGGCCGGCAGCGACCTACGCGCGATCGGGGATGCAATTGCGGCTGCCGCGGCGGCCCACCGCGCAGTCAGCGATAAACCCGACCTGAAGGATGTGGTCGCCGGCTATACGCCGCTACGAGAGCTGCAGCATGCAATCGTCGAGGCGGTCGACGAACGGGGCGCGGTACTCGAC
>JBAVTZ010000115.1:0-2338 GCA_049696515.1 Candidatus Cybelea sp.
GACGATTACGCAACGTCGTCGCCTCGTCAGCGCACGGCGAGAGCCCGGCGAAAGATACGTGGGTAAGCGCTTCGCTCAGTTACGCGGGCCTCAAGGCGCTCGGCGTTCGCGCCGAATCGCTGGAGAGCTTCTCAATGCCGTTTAAGCAAGGGATGGCGGCGCGCGCGAAGATGCTTGGCGATGTCGACGAGAGCAGTCCGGAGTGCTGGGAGAAGCCACTGGGCTCGGGCGACGTGCACGTTGTGCTCACTGCAATTTCAACCGACCAGCCGCAGCTCGACGCGGCGCTCGCACGGGCGCGCGCCGCCTACGAGCAGTTCGCCGGAGTGACGGCGATTTGGCGCCAGGACTGCCACGTGCTTCCCGAAGAACGCGAGCCGTTCGGTTTCAAAGACGGCATCAGTCATCCCGCGATCGAGGGGAGCGGCATACCCGGCACCAATCCGCTCGAGCGTCCGCTCAAAGCGGGCGAGTTCGTTCTCGGATATCCCGACGAGATGAGCGACACACCTGCGGTCCCGCAGCCAGAAGCGCTTGGCCGAAACGGCAGTTACGTCGCCTTTCGTAAGCTGCATCAGCGCGTTGCCGCGTTTCGTCAGTACTTACGAGCGAATGCGAGCGACGCAAACGACGAAGAGCTCGTTGCGGCAAAAATGATGGGACGTTGGCGAAGCGGTGCACCCCTGGCGCTCTGCGCCGCGGCCGACGATCCGGGGCTCGGTAGCGATGCGCGGCGCAACAACGCCTTTCTCTTCAAAGCCGACGACGCACTGGGCTATAAAACTCCGCTTGGCTCCCACATCCGACGCGTGAACGCGCGCGATGCGGAGGTCGCGGGCGTGGTGCGCATCCATCGGATGATCCGGCGCGGCACGGCGTACGGGCCCCCGCTGCCGGACGGGCAGCTCGGAGACGACGGAGTCGACCGTGGCTTGATGTTCGCCTTCGTGGGGGCCAATCTCGCGCGACAGTTCGAGTTCGTGCAGTCGGAATGGATCAACAACAGCGACTTTTTCGGTGGAGACTCGACCGAACGCGATCCGATCACCGGCGCCGGCGACGTGAGCGGCACCTACGGTATACCGCACCGGCCGCTGCGGCGGCAGCTGCGCGGAATGCCACGCTTCGTCGTCACGCGCGGCGGAGAATACTGCTTTCTTCCCAGCCTTAGCGCGCTCGGCTGGCTCAGCGATCCAGCGAACTACCTCTGACTTCGTCCTCATACCGTACACAAACAAAATGTAAATTCGCGTCAAGTCTATTTGACTTGACCAACCTCGATCAGATATCCATCCGGGTCACGAATGTAGGATCGAAGCTCTCCATCAAGGTCTTTCGGCTCTGTGATAAACTATGCTCCGCGGGCATAGGAGTTCGTTCGAAAAACACAGAGTATTTGGCGGTTCGGGACGGACAAGTCGTAAGGGTAGACGTATATTTTGGCCCTACCTACCGCGACGGAAAGTTTGTAAGCCAGCCGGAACCTGGCGGACAGCGTACTTGATCTAGTCGCCTGACGGTGGATTGCATAGCTTAGCGCACAAGTAGCTCTCGTTCATGCCGGTTTGCTAGCTGAGATCGGCAATGTTCGCCAGTTCATGCAGGCCCTGCAAGCCCGATCAGGTTCCCTTCGGGATCGGTAAAGTGCGCAACCACCAGCTCCGCTCCCGGATTTTTAACAGGGCCCATCACCCGCTTGCCGCCGAGTCTCTCAGCTTTATGCAGCGCAGCTTACGTATTCCTAAGCGACGCCGCACACCCGTGGGAGACTTTCGTGGAGGTCAATTGAAGGATTTATGCCACGGCAGCGCTTGGCGGCAAAAGATCTATCGGAACGATCTTTCGGATCTGCCTAAAGTTAGGAATATGTGAGATGTGTTCCAGGAGTTCGCGGCGCATCTTGCTTCGCACGTAACGGGCCCAGGGCTTCGAGCCCCCATCTCCGCGATTGAAACCCTGAGGAAACTCAGTAGGCCGCCTTTAGCAACCGTATTCCCAAGCCGACGCTACTCGGCCGAAAAACCTGTTTCGCGCCGTTGCAGCACCATAGAACGTGCTGGGTATATCTCGAGGCACGCTCAGCCAACGGCTATGTTGCAGATGTAGTCGTTAGGGACCTCGAACCGATCCGGATCGCGCGGACACGGGCCGAATGCTTTGATTGGAGGTAGCGATGAAGATCTTTGCTCCTAACCACGGCTCAATAGTCGTCAGTTTGGTCCTGCTGAGCGGGTGCGCGGGCGCCACTTCGCCATACGTAGCCTCGCCGGCGGTAAAAGAGCAAGCGTCTCCGCGAGAAGTGTTGCTAGTAACGAATGACTCCAGCTCGGCCTCGGTT
>JBAVTZ010000116.1:0-3337 GCA_049696515.1 Candidatus Cybelea sp.
CCGCGATACTGCTCGACGATCGTGCGCAAGAACGCGCGATCCAGCCGGTCGAGCCCCAACTCGTCGACGCCTTCGCGTTGCAGCGCCTGGTTGGCGATGTCCGCAGTGATTCGGCCGTCCGCGCGAACCTCGGCGAAGTCGCGAATACGTCGCAGCAGCCGGTTGGCGACGCGCGGCGTTCCCCGGCTCCGCGTCGCGATCGTTCGTGAGGCCTCGCCGTCGATCGGAACACCCAAAACGCTCGCCGAGCGCCGAACGATTTGCTCGAGTTCGGCGGCGGTATAGTAGTCGAGATGGTGCACGATGCCGAAGCGCTCGCGCAGCGGGGCAGTCAGCATGCCGGCCCGCGTGGTGGCGCCGACGAGCGTGAAACGTCGCAGCGGGAGCTTGAGTGTTTTTGCGTACGCGCCGCGATCGACCACGAAATCGATCTGAAAATCTTCCATCGCGGGATACAGAAACTCTTCCACGACGCGGCTCAGACGGTGGATCTCGTCGACGAAGAAAACTTCACCTTTTTCGAGCGAGGTGAGGATCCCGACGAGATCTTTTGGCTTTTCGAGCGTTGGGCCGCTAGTTGGCCGAAAGTTCGCGCCGAGTTCGCGCGCGATGAGACCGGCCAAAGTCGTTTTTCCGAGTCCCGGAGGTCCGTAAAAGAGCACGTGCTCGAGCGGTTCACCGCGCTGCTTGGCGGCATCGATCGAGATGCGCAGATTTTCGACCACGCGCTCCTGGCCGACATACTCTTCGAAGGAGCGCGGACGTAGACTCGCGCCGTAGAGCTCGTCTTCCAGCGTATCGGCGGCATCCACCAAGCGTTCGGGATTCTCTGCTTCGTTCGGCTCCACCGCAACGTCCTCCGGACTCAGCAGACGCCGGCGCGCCCTGGGCTCGCTCATGTCGCTGACTTCGCCGCCTTGTGACGGTATATCTCCGCCAGCAGCCGTTCCGCTTGATCGATCGCCGGATCGGCCGCTAGTGTTTCACGGATCATCGCTTCTCCTTCCGCGCGCCGGTAGCCGAGCTGCAGCAGCACCGCAAGTGCCTCGTCAGCGAAGTCTGGGATCGCGCTTGGACGCGCCGGAGGGGCGTCTTGGATCAGCAGAAACTTTGCCACTTTACCTTGCAGCTTAGCGACGATGTCGCGCGCTTTTTGCTGCCCGATGCCGGGCAGCGTTTTTAAAAATGTATGGTCGCCCCGATCGATTGCCCCGGCTATGGTTGACATCGGTTGCGAAAATGCACGCGCCGCCGAGCGCGGCCCGATTGACGCGACCGTCAGCAGCGCTTCAAAAAACTCGCGCTCGATCGCGTTGGTGAATCCATAAAAGGTGAAGCGGCCACTGTTCCCCTCGAGGTTTACGACGGCATAAACCTCGAGCGTCACCCGCTCTCCCGGCGTGGTGGGAATTTTCTCGGCGATGCACGGCGGTAGAACGATTTCGTAGCCGAGGCCGCCCGCCTCGATGATCGCGGCCTCGCCGGTGCGCTCGAGCAACGAGCCGGAAATCCTAGCGAACACGGGCCGGGGTGACGCGGCTTTCGAAGACGTTCAGAAAAGCCAGCGCTAACGCGAGCGCGTCGGAGACGTCGTGTGATTTGGGTGCGCGGCGCAGACCCAACAGCCGCGTGACCATTGCGTTGACTTGTTCCTTGCGGGCGCTTCCCGAGCCGACCAAGGCGCGCTTGACGTGCGCGTGGCCAAGCGTGTGGACCACGATGCCGGCTTGTGCACTGGCCAAACAGAGCACGCCGCGAGCGTGTCCCATCAGGAGTGCCGAGCGCGGATTGGTATGAGTCGTATAGAGTTCTTCGATGACGACCAACGTTGGTTCGGTTTGGGCGATAACCTCGCCGATGCCGGCATGGAGTTCGCGCAAACGTTGCTCGAGGGAAGCCTTCGCGCTCGGCACCACGACCCCGGCCTCGATGAGATGCACGCGTCCGCCACGACGCTCGATGACGCCGTAGCCGGTGGTACGCAACGCGGGATCGATTCCGAGAATGCGCAGGCAGCCGTTTAACACTGCATCTTACGGCGGCGGCGTGCCGTTGACGGTGACGACCACGGACGAGCCAGCCGGCAGCGCGGTTCCGGCGATCGGATCGGTTCCAATTACCTTACCGTCGGCGCCTACGTTGGGCATCCACTCCCACCGCGAGGGTGAGTATCCGTAAGCTCGCAGCAGTTTGATCGCCTCGACCGGAGTGAGACCGACGGTGTCGGGTACTTCTCCCGAGACCGAGAGCGTGATCGTCACCGTGGAACCTTGCGGGAGCTGACCCGCCGGCGGGTTTTGGTCGACAACCGTCCCGTTGTTGGCGCTTTGGGTTGCATACCGAACCACGAATTGGAAACCCGCCTGGGTAAGCGTCTGCCGTGCGGCATCGTATTCGTCGCCGATTACGTTGGGCAAGCTCGCGACCGGACCGTTACCCAAGGGCGTCGCGGACGCGTTGGGCACACCGCTGTTGACGACTACGCCAACGATCGCGTTGTGGTCAACTTTAGTCCCCTGCGCGATACTTTGCGAGGCGATCGTATCGGGCGGCGTCCCGGGAATCGTCTGCGTGGTGTTGAGGGTGATGCCAAGGTCGCGCGCGGCGGCTTGCGCCTTCTCGACCGCCATGCCGACGAGGTTGGGAACTACAACCTGCGACGGGCCGCTCGAGACGATCAAGGTGACGCGGCTCCCTTCAGGAACCTTGGCGCCGGGTCTGGGCACTTGATCGAGTACGTTATCCTTGACCGTGTTGTCCGGCCGAAGTCGTATGGTGACCGCAAAACCTTCTTGTTGGAGCGTGCGCTGCGCGTCGTTTATGCTGTAACCGCGCACGTCTTCCAGTCCGCGCAACGGCTTACCATTGCTGATGAATAGCTCGACGACCTGGTTCTTCTCCACTTTCGTCCCGCTTGGCGGCGCTTGACGGATCACGTGATCGGGGGGCACCGTCTCGCTCGCGGTTTTGGTGAAGCGCGTACGCAGCCCGGCGTTGACGACCGCTAGCTGCGCTTCCGCTTGGGTCATGCCGGTATAGTCTTCAACCATTATGCCGGGAGCGAGTCCAGGCCCCGATCGTGCGAAGAAAAAGTAACTCAAACCGGTTGCAAGCGCTAAAACCGCGAGGAGTGCCGCCACCAGCCACCGTGAGCGGCCGGGGCGCGCTTCGACGTCGTCGTCGCTCGTGTGCGGCTGATCCGGCATCGGAGAGCGGCGCGGCGGGAGCGCCGACCGTCCGGTGCTTCCGCTGCGCGACGGCGGCCCCGGTGCGTCGTCGGCGATTCGATATCCGGCCACGTTCGGGCGTTCGCGAGCTTCGCGCAATGCCGTCGCAA
>JBAVTZ010000117.1:0-10415 GCA_049696515.1 Candidatus Cybelea sp.
GTGTATGCGACTCCCGCAGCCGCTGCCTCACGCATTCATTTCTATGCAAAAGACCCGGTAGCGTTGCGCGACCTGCTGTCATTTCTTAACTCCCCGCAGAAGAACAAAGTAGACGCAGAGTACAAAGAGCTGTTGGCGTCGTTTCGTATTGTTCTCGACTTCTATATGGTCGCGATACAGCTCTTGCGCCGTGACCTGATAGATCGCCCTCTGTTCATGGGCACGTTCGCAAGTGGGTTCTCTCCACTGTTTGATGAGATGCTTGAGGTTAACGCCAAAGTAAAGGGGGTGCCTATTGAGACGATTGAAAAGACAAACGATTTTAAGAAGAAGTGTGAAACGTGGCTAAAGGGCCTCGAACAAGACAACAAAGAAGAATCGTGAGGATGGAGCGGTTCCTTACAAAATGACCACCAAACAGAGGCAGGATGACCGACGAGAGTCCAATTCCGCTGAGAAAGTCGTCGTCATCGGTGGGCTTACGCCATGGGACATCCTCACCTACCTGGGTCAGACATACGAACGGCTCAAATACATCCGCGCTACGCTCTATCAGATGCGCTTCGACCTTTTGGCAGTGCCAGAGCCTCAGGCCGCAGTACTAAGCGACATCTTGCTGCTTGCGCTTCCCATGACGGTTTTTACGGCTATCGAAGCACTTGATGTGCTTTCAAAACTAGATATGACCCTGGCACCTAGGACGCAGCTATACCAGAAACTAATTCGTAAATGGGAACCGTTTAGGGATGATTCTGCACACTTTGCGCGACGCGCCTTTCTTGTTATTCCCGGTCGCCACGAACTAAAAACGCTAAGAGACGGGAAACTGTGCGGAGGAGTGGCGGGTTTCGCATACGATTTTAGTTCGGACCAATTCTGTGCTGGAACAGTAGATGGACAGCGCGTTAGCGTTATTGACGCGCTCGATGCCATCCGGGCCATCTACAAAGACACTGAGCGAAGATTGTTGCGCGAGCCGACTAAGTACCCTCAGGAGTCGCTGATGGACTTGGACATTGACCGCACGATATCGTTCTATGACGAGCATTTGGACGAGGACATCGACTCATTAACCGAGTTCGACTATTTGTTCGATGAGAGGTTCGAACGTAGAGCCAAGGCCATTTTGAGAGTTCTGGAAGAAGGACCCAGGTCGGAAGAGGATATAGTTCGCGCAATAAGGCACGCTCCCAGGTCCATCACGGTAAGGGTCCTGAGGTTGATGGGGCGTGACAAAATGGTCAATGTTACGCGGACTGAAAATGGTTGGCAGTTCGAACGCTCCTCCTTTAAGGCCAGCGCAAAAAACCTAAGGCGATGACTCGCCATGTACGGCCATTGAGGCCAATGTACGGCCATCGCGGCGGAAATCAGAGAAGGAAGAGACGTAAAAGAGCACGAGCTACGAGGAAACCTCCCCCTGCCTAAATACCGAATCTGTTTCGTAAACAATAGGTCGCCGGTTCGAGTCCGGCCGTCGGCTAAGAAGAACGTCTCATACTTCAGCCTTGCGACACGCTCAAATGTTTCGAGGGCGCTTCGAATTCAGCCCTTGCTGCGTTGCATGTAAGTGCCCCCGCGGCTCTGCCCTCCGCGCGGCTTCGCGAAAACGAGACTCAGTGGATGGCCACACCCCACGGTTCGCTCAACGTCGTGATCGTTGGTGTGGACGGCGCGCCCTTGGCCGTGAACGTCAAGAGCTCTTGGGGACTGTGATTTATCACGTAAATCTTTCCAGACGCATCGACCGCGACGCCGAAAGGCGTCCCTAATCCGGTGGTGATCGTCGGCGTCGTCGGTTTTCCACTAGCTGTAAACGTCATGAGCGTGTTGCCGTAGTAGTTGGTGACGTAGATTTTTCCGTTCTTGTCGACGGCGATGCCACCGGGTCCCTCGAGGCCGGTGATGGTTGGCTTTGTCGGCTTCCCATCCGCGGTGTACGTGGTCACCTTGCCGCTTCCAAAATTCGCGACGTATATTTTCCCCTTTGCGTCGACCGCGATTCCGCGCGGCCCATCGATGTTCGCTATGGTCGGCGTCGTTTGCTGCCCGCTTGGCTTATAGGTAGTCACGTTGGACGTGAAAGCATTCGTTACGTAGATCTTGCCCTTGGCGTCGACGGCTACGCCCGTTGGTTCGTTCAAGCCGACGGTGATCGTCGGTTTGGTTGGCTTTCCATTCGACTCGTATGTTGTGACGGTGTCGTTGTAGTAGTTCGGAACGAAGATGTTACCTTTTGAGTTGACCGCAATAATACCGGGATCATTTACGCCCTTGGTGATCGTCGGCTTCGTGGCTTTACCGGCCGTCGTATACGTTACGATGTTATTGGCTGCCGAATTCGCGACATAGATGTTTTCGCCGGTTTTTGCGTCAGGGATATCCGTTAACATCCCGGGCATCCGGACCGCCGCATTACCGATGGGCAGCTCGGGCGTTGTGTCGGCGTGCCCGTTGCAGGCGCACAGAACCGATATCAAAACGACGATTGCTCCAAAAAGGCCTCCGGCTCGCATCCCCAATGCTCCTTTGGCGCCCGACAGTGCGGCCGCCAGCTTATCAGATTCCTTACTTTAAGGCCGTCGAGCCCCGCGCGCCTTGGTACTTTAGAACCCTCCGGATGGGGGATTTCGGCTCAGTTCCGGCAGCCTTCGGTCCGACGCTAGAGGGACACACGCGTGGAGTAGTTTCGTAAACAGTAGGTTCCCGGTTCGAGTCCGGCCGTCGCCTAAGGAGAAAAGAGCTCATATCCCTGCATCGCTGTTTTTTGTCTAGGCTTGCCGTGCGAGCCGCCCCACGTCGAACATATCCCGAGAGCCGCGGGAGCACCGGCTTAGTTGAATAAACCAGTGCTCTCCTTTGAACTGCTCTGCGTAGACAGAGAATGCAGATTATCTCACTGCCACCACCACGCCCAACGGGAGGTCGAAGTTACCGGTGAAGACCGCAATCGCTGAACCGCCGGCCGGGTACTTGAAAACCGAACCGTTTTCATTACCCGCGTCCCCGCAATAGACAACGCCAGTAGCGATCCAAGTCTGGGCGCAGTCGTTGGAACCCGTAAGCGATACGGTGCCCTTCAACGTCGCCATCGTTCCGTGGACGGTGTATTGGTACATCTTCTCCGTTCCCTGATCGGTAACGGTGAGATATGTGCCATCCCACTGCACCGAGCCAGGGAAGCTCACGGTGTTGCTCGTCGCGACCGTTTGGAACTTGCTGCTGCCCTCGGGGAGCACGACGAGCGCGAAGCTACCGCTGCTGGTAAAGCCATCGGCGAAGAGATTCCCCTTGTTGTCGTAGCCGTCGAAAAACTCTGCGTCCAACGGCGTGGGGATTGCGGTACCCGAGCCGCTGGCGTTCTTGAAGATGACGACGTCGCCCGCATTTGTCCCTGCCAAAATCCCGACTGCAAGATCACCGCTGGTATTCATGGCACAGCTGGATGGCATTTCATCGGAGGAGACGGAGAGCGTTTTGATCGGGATCTGCCGGACCTTGTACTCCGTGATCTGGTCACTACCCGCGACGATCCAGAAGGTCTTCTTCCCATAGCCGAAGAGGACGTTCGTGCACCCTTGGCCGCCGACGTTATTGATCGTACCGATCTGCTGATCGCTCTTGGGATAGCCGAAAATGCCGGCGAACGAGCCGTAGTCGTTAATAATGTACTCAAACTTCCTGTAGCCGGTACGCCCGTCAGGAAGAATCGTCGTGTAACGGGGCAACGGGCTATTCATGCGCGCTGCCGTTACCAGCCTTCCGTTGACTGAGAGCGTGCTACCGATGTATGCGGTATTCAGCGCAGCGTTTGAGGGCGCGACCGCCGAGCCGCCGCCACACGCCGAGCAGATCGCCAGTGCAGCCACAGCACCGGTGTATTTAGCTAAACCAGTCGTATTCATCATCTAACTCCTTTCGGCGTAGCCGCGATTGCAGGTTATTTCTCGACCGAGCCGAGCCGCCGCACGCCGAGCACATCCCGAACCGCAATCGCTGAGCCGCGGGCCGGCACTTGTAAATTCCGATCCGGATCTGCGCGTAAATCGATTACTTCATTTCTGCAAGCTGTGCGAGCCGACGGCGATGACGCCCTGAAAGAAAGGCGCTTTTGGCGGCCCAACCCTCAGAGTTACCGTCACGGCGCGCGTGTTAGCGTGATTGTCATTGAAATCTCGCCCATCGATGGTCGAAAATTCCATCTCTGGCGACTGACCCTGACCAGGGATAGTAAGATTCCATATTGAGAGGCTGGCCGCTTCGTTCTCATACTGAAGATGAAAGGTATACATCTTCCCGTTCGGTTCCACAGTCCGCATGAACGGCGACCCGTCATGATTTGCACCCATGATTAGCAGGCTGCGCTCTGTTTTGGATGCTAACCCGTCGAACGCTGGATAAGCGTCGGTCACTCGACCGATGATGAAGGTTTCCTTTGATGCAAGGTTATTCAGACAGTCCGCCTCCGAATACGTCGTGGTGCTCTCATAAGGCCGAAATACGGCTTGACCGTTCTTAGAAAGCTCCTGAACGTAGGCTTGGAATGGCCCTTTCCAGGTGCCAAGCATGGCGTGGAACTTGCTATCACAAGGTACGCGAATACATTTCGCGGGTTGGCCACTGTAGGCTTCAGAGCAGTTGACTCCATCGGATCCTACCGCCGCAGGCGTTGTGGCGACGGTTTGGGCCGCAGCCGTTGCCGCGCTGGAGAACGCAAGTACCCATACGAAGGCTACTGCACGAATCGGACTAGCCACGCTGCATCTCCTCACTGTTGCTTCCATTTGAAGCGCACTTCTTGAGTTACGGCTTAAAGCGCACTTCTTAAGTTACGGCTTAAAGCGCACTTCTTAAGTTACGGCGCATGCCCTTCCCCAATCCGAGGCTATGAGGAGATTCATGCCCAGTCTTCAGACGTAAAATTAGCAATTATCGTTAGGCCTCATTTCCGCCGGCATCACTTTTCAGACGCCCATTTTACGACCTGCGCGGGCTGGGGATCACTCAGCGGAATCGGCACTTTCTGACTCTGATCGAATCCAAAGGTCCATGAAGGTCGGGTGGCGGTACGTTACCGAGCCACACGGCGCGCATTCTTTGAAGCCAAATGATAGATAGAGACGATAAGCCACGTCCAAACGCTCTTTGGCGGTGTCGAGAACGACGCGAGCACCACCTCGCTCCCGTAAAAACTCGATCACCGCAGTTACGAGCGCCCTGGCAGCGCCCATCCCACGATTCTGCCACCGAACGAAGAGTCTGGTCATAACGCCGGTGTCCACGTCGAGCCTCGTAAGCGCCACGCAGCCGATCGCCCGGGCGTCGCTTATCGCCAAGAAGGCTGCGTTGTCCCCGTCGTAGCGTAACGTCAGCGCTTGCGTATCGGGCACCGAGCCGTGCCTAAGATCGGGCGGTAAGTCATTCTCGTACTCGGCGAAAAGATCGTACAGTCGCTGAAAATCCTCCTCGCGCCGCACCCGGCGAATCTCGACGGCCATGCGTCTATTGATCCGAGGGAAAGGCTACGTAAAGGTCGTGGCCGCGCCGCTCGAGGGGAAAGGTTCGCAGCGGTCGCACGGTATGGCGCAGCTCGCCGAGCAACTCGCCGGGATCGACACGCGATGGGTATCCGTTCTCGCCGGTCGCGACATCGAACTCGTAGTGATGCCACGGACATTCAATCATCCGGCCCCACAGGCGTGCGCCGTCGAGCGAATTTCCCTGATGCGGGCAAATCGTGGAATGGGCGTAGTACTGGCCCAGGTGCTCGCAAATCAGCACGCGACGCCTCCCGACGCTGAACTCTCGGCAGGTCGAGGGCGCGACCTCCGAGGCGGTGCAGACTCTCACGAAGTTCACGACAGCCCGGCGTGCAAGAGCTTACGGTAGTAGCGTCTCGCGCCGCACGGCTATGCTCTGCACCGCCGCATCGCTGAACGGAAGCGGCCACAAGCGGCCTTCGATCCACGCAGTCGCTTCATCGTTGTAGTGGCCCGAGCCGGGTTCGCCCGACTCGCCTTGCGGGAGCGTAATCCCGCCGGCGTCCCAATCCCCGACGTCCCACACGGCACGAAAGCTCTGCGAGTAGCCCGGGTACTGCACGTGCAGGGTGAACGCGTCACCGTATCCCGGTAACGTCGTGCCGTCGAGGAAGTTGATGCCGAGGGACGATAATGCGTGCGGAACATCGATCGCGCCGGCAATCCGCCACGGCGCCGGAGATGGTAAGACGACGCCCGGCAACATGCCGCGCGTGCGATCGGGATCGGCAAGCAGGGTCGGGACCCGCCCACTATGCTCCTCGGTCAACTGCACACGCAATGCTTGGACTACCGTTGCCATCGTCGAATCGCCATTCATTTCGCCGTTCCACGACGCCAGTGCGGCGCCAAGCTCCGCGTCGCGCTTTCGGATCGTAGGCGCCACAATGCCTGCCAGCTCGAGTTCCGGCAGAGACAGCACGTCCATCTGCATCTGCGCGAAGTATCCGACATCGTACAATCGCCGGGCACGCAGCAGCTCCGCAATACGATAAGCGCGGTACGGCGGCGCGAACTGTGGGCTCAGCTGTAAAGCAAACCCGCTTCCATAAATCTTGTTGTTAGCCGTCCACACGATGGCCCCGCGCGATGGCGCAACCCGCGGCAATCGCGCAAACGGAATTGTTGGGTAGCCGCGACCGAGATCGCTTGCCGAATGGAACCAGCGTGCTCGCACGGGATCGTCCGGAATCTGACCGGCCAGCAGATAGGCAGCGCGTCCGGTCGTATCGGCCAAGACAAAATTCTGCGTCGGACCCGGATACTTCGCGAGTGCAACAGCACCGGCTTCGATCGATTGCGCGCGGCCGAGGTCGAGAAATGTCCGCGCCGGGGTCGCAGGATCGTCGTACGCGTTCCAGCGTACGAGCACGAAACGGCCGCGTTTGGTCGTCGCGCCGAACTCACGTCGCGTCCGGTAGTACCGTTTCGTCGCCTCCGAACCGAAACGCACCGCGAAGTGCTCGGTCTCCCAACCCTTCGGATCGAGGTGCGGAGGAGGCAAGAAAACCGAAAGCGATGTCACCGAGCCGTTGGTGGCGCCCCAGGCGACACGTTCGTTGTGGCCGAGTATGACCGAGGGACTTCCCGGTAATGTCGCCCCGGCCACGTGATAGGTTGGTGCGCGCAGGTCGATGAGATACCAAACCCCTGGCATATGCAGCGCGAGATGCGGATCGTTTGCCAGCAGCGCGCGCCCGTGGATCGTGTGATTGGCTCCAACGGCCCATTCGTTGCTCCCTATCGGCGCACGCAGATTTGCTATCTCGCGCATGAGCGTGGCTACACGACGCTTACATCGCACACCCGGTCCCATGCCCGTTAGGCCCGCCATCACCGGAGCGTCGTAACACGGATCGGTGAAGGGAAAGCGTGCTTCGAGCAATGCGAGGCCTCCGCGGCGATAGGCAGCGTCTCTCGGCGCGATCGCATTCCAGTCGTCGGTAAGGTCGAGCACGGTTGCCATCCCCACCGCTAGCGAATCCTGAGGAGTCCAGGTGCGCGGGTGATAGCCGAGCATACGGAACTCGACCGGAACCGGCTCGCGTTCGATGGCGGCGTTCACGCCATCGCTGAAGGCGCCGAGTATCTCCCGCGAGTGCGAATCGAGGCGCTGCCACTGTGCTTGCACGATTGTCCGCACTGGTACCGCGCGCTCACTTTCATCGCTCTTGAGCGCCCGCGCGCCGAAAACCTCGGCGAGTTCGCCGAGCACATACCGGCGCAATAGATCCATCTGGAAGAGCCGGTCGGAGCCTTCGACGTATCCCTGCGCGAAGAAGAGATCGTGCTCGTTGCCGGCGATCACATGCGGCACGCCCCGGTCATCGCGCAAAACCGAGACGGGCTGGCGCAAACGCAAGCCAGAGATTACCCCGTCCTCGCGTGCGTGCGCGCGCAGCCCGAGCACGACGTACGCGATGAAACCAAGCAACACGACGAAGATAAGCGCGAGCGTCCCGACAGCCAACCGTGCGAGTTGCTTCACCGCGAAGGGTCAAACATCGACGAAGACGTCGTCGTCCGCGATGCTCACTTCGAAGGTCATCAGGGGCATCACCGCCGGCAGCGTCAGCGCGTCGCCGGTTCGCACGTCAAAGGTCGCGCCGTGGCGCGGGCAGACGACGCACTCGCCCTCGAGCGTGCCCTGATCCAGCGGACCACCGTCGTGCGTGCAGACGTCTTCGATGGCGTAGATCGTGCCGCCGACGTTACAAAGCAGAAGTTCCGTTGAATCTACAAAGACGCGCCGAGTCGTGCCCGGCGCGATATCCGAGACCTTTGCAACAAGGTGCTTTGCCATTGCCCCTTATTTCTACGCCTCACGGCTTTCCCTTGGGGAGCCGTGCGGCCGTCCGCCGTCGAACGATGAACAGGCATGAGCAACGTCGTTCTTCAGGGGCAACTCTGCCGGCTGAGGCCCTGGCGAATGGAGGACGCTCCTGAGATCCCTGCCATTGCCAACGATTTTTTGGTTGCGCGGTGGATGGCGCGACGGTTTCCCTATCCGTACACGCAAGAAGACGCCGACAGATGGGTCGTGCTCGCTTCGAGCGATGCGCGCCGGCGTCACTTCGCGATCGTCGTCGATGGCATTCTAGCCGGAGGCGCCGGAGTCGACCCTTTCGCGGGGGAGCGAACCGGTACGGCCATCTTTGGATATTGGTTAGGACGAGCGCACTGGGGTCGCGGTATTGGGACCGACGCCGCACAGACGCTCTCGGATCATGCGTTGCAGAGCGGCGGCCTACGCCGACTTGAAGCCCACGTCTTCACCCAGAACGTTGCTTCCGTACGGGTGCTGGAAAAGTGCGGCTTCGCGCTGGAAGGAACGCTGCGTGCGCTCTATGTGGATCGCAACGGCGCAGTCTGCGACGCGCTCATGTTCGGGCGGGTTCGGGAATCGCCCACAGGCTGACGCAAGCGAGACGTTTCAGCCCTCTGTGACAATGCTACGAACCGGAGCCGGGGCCGAACGACGCTCCAACCGGATGTTCGAGACCCGCGCTTAGGTTCACCGGCGAAGAATGCCCGGTCAGATCGATGACGGTGACGTGGCCGAAACCGGAACCCGCATCGGCGGCACTTGGAACCGCTAAGAGCTGATCGTCAACCGTCAAAAATAGCGGTGCGTTGAAGCTGCCCGTTACTTTGTGCGAGAACGTGAAGCCCGAGGGGCTACCCTCATAGACCGTTACGTCGTTATTGCAAAAGTCTGACGCGTACAGGTTGCCGCCAGCATCGAAGGCTAGGCCCCAAGCCTGCCGATTCTTCTGAAGGTCTATGACGCCCCATAGCGTCGGCATCATGTCTTCGCCAACCGAATCGCGGCCAGGGCATCCGCCACCAGGCGGGATGGCCGTGAGGGTGCTCGTCGACACGAAGAAGGCGCCTTGGATTCCTAGAGGATCCACCGCCACGCCCATTTGGTTTGCGCGGAGTCACCCAGGCCGCCGATGTCCATCAATGGCGTGCCGTTGCCGGGCGCATACTCCAGAACTTGTTGGAGGTGTCCATTTTCTGCGTCTCCTTGATCGGCAACGTACAGCGTTCGATTGGCGACCGCCACATCAATCGGATGATAGAGTCCGAGCGAGTAGGTTTGGAGCAGCGAGGTGCCCCCCGGCGCGAACTCGAGAACGTTGCCCGCGCTTCCATTTGCAACGTAGACGTTGCCCGATGGGTCAACCGCCAGGCCCCCGACATCAACCAGCCCTCGTGCGACCGTCCGCAATGGTCGCGTGGCGTTTATGCCCGCGCGATAGACGAGAAGCTGCGACGTGCCTTGCTCCGTCCGGTTGGAGACGTAAACGTACCCCTCGCTGGTTAAGCGTACGCTGGAAAGCGCCGGTGCAGGGTTTGGCAGCACGCTACCCCCGCTGCAGCCGGTAAGAAGTACGCCACTAACCCAAACGCCGAACAAATAACGGGTCAAAATCAGATCAGCCTCATACGAGATACTCCTTGGCAAGCGCGCGAAGGCGTATGCCTTCGTTGCCATCCGATCATGACGCGAAGGATCGAACGGCGTAATACACACCTTGACAAGTGACCTACATACTATGCAATCGTGAGGAACTGGCTGCACCGTTGCTCCCTAGACGTTTGAGGGTGCCTTTGACGGTGGCGCGAAGCTTACGGGGCGATGGAAGACGAGGGACGGGGAACGGTCTCGTCGGACTTCGGGACACTTCTTCGCTATTATCGGCTCGGCGCGGGACTCTCTCAAGAGGCCCTGGCCGAACGCGCCCGCATGAGCGCGAATGGAATCGGTGCGCTCGAGCGTGGCGACCGACGGACGCCGCAGCGCGAAACGCTCGCGCTATTGGCCCGAGCGCTGGCGCTCAGCGACGAGCAGCGCGGAGCGCTAGAGGC
>JBAVTZ010000118.1:0-4494 GCA_049696515.1 Candidatus Cybelea sp.
ATTTTCGGGAGAACCAAGTTTTGAAGAACACATCCTGTGTTGCCCGAAAATCGCTAAGTCCTGCAGCGGAACCTCCCTGCAACCCTCACTCCGAGGTCTTGTATATTTTAACGCGCCGGTTCGGTTCGAGCCCAGTGCTGCGCGACTGCAAGCGGTAGCGTTCCGCCAGCTGGTGCTGCATGCGACGGATATACGAAGTCTGCGGGGAAAGCTCGATGGCCTGGTTGGTCAGCAGAACCTGGTAGATCGCCTCCTCGGCCTCGCGCAAGGCAATCTCTTCGTGATCGATTGAGCCGAGGTTGAAGACGTCGCGCAAGGCGGTTTGGATCTGCGTCGTCGTGTTGGTCTTGATCGAGTAGATGGGGATGTTATCGGACGCAATCTGCTTGAGTTTCGGTTGCTCCTTGCGCTCGAGCGTCTTGAGCGTGAGCACCACGTCGGCGTCGTCCCAGTTGCGCGCGATGGAAGCGTTGACGCGTAGATTCGCGATCGCGCGCTCGATCTTGTTGCGCGAAATGCCGTATGGGAAGACCAGCAGCGGGCGTTCGCGTTCATCGCTCTCGCGGTCGTGATCGTAGCTGTCGGCCAGCCTCGGCATGGACTCCGTGTCGGCCTCTTGAACGACCGTCACGATGCCGCTCGGTTCGCGTTGCCGAATCTCGGGCTGGGGCTGATAACCGCGCAAGAGCGCGTCGATGACGTCGCCGACGTTCTTGTGGATCGCCAAGCGGTCGCGATCGTGAATCTCGATGACGACGTCGAACGTCGGCGGAGCCTTGCGCTCGAGCACGGTCTTGCGAGTCCCTCGGCGGCGCGCCTCTTCGTCGGAGAGGGTCACGGCGCTGACGCCTCCGACTAGGTCGGAGAGGGTCGGGTTCATGAGCAGATTTTCCAGGGTCTGACCGTGCGCCGTCCCGATCAGGGTCACGCCGCGCTCGGCAATCGTGCGCGCTGCGGCTGCTTCAGCTTCGGTACCAATCTCGTCGATAACGATCACTTCCGGCATGTGGTTTTCGACCGCTTCGATCATCACCGCGTGCTGCAGAGCCGGGTCGGCTACTTGCATGCGCCGCGCTAAGCCGATGCCCGGATGCGGAATATCGCTGTCGCCCGCGATTTCGTTCGAGGTATCGACGATGACGACACGCTTACGCTCTTCGGAAAGAACCCGCGCGCATTCGCGCAACATCGTGGTCTTGCCCACGCCCGGACGGCCCAGCAGACACATGGATTTACCGCCGCGCAAAACGTCCAGCAAAATGTCGATCGTTCCGTAGACGGCCCGGCCGACGCGGCAGGTAAGCCCGACGATTTTTCCGGTGCGATTGCGAATGGCGCTGATGCGGTGCAGCGTCTGTTCGATACCGGCGCGGTTGTCGGCGCCGAACGGCGAAATGCGCGAGCAGACGTGCGCGATATCTTCGTGGCTTACCGGCGCATCGGTGAGATAGGTGAAATCGTGTTCGAAGCGCGCTTCGGGTGGACGCCCGAGATCGAGTACGACCTCGATGATTTCCTCAATGTTATTGAGTCGGACGAGCGCTTGGCGTATCGCGAGTGGGAAGATGTCAAGGAGTTGGGAGAGCTCCCAGCTTGCCGAAACCGAATGGACTCTGGCCGCCACTGGGGTCAACCTTATCCAGGCCTCCCGCTACTCCTTCACGACGCGGATGATCCGTAACTCGTCGTCGTAGGGTCCTTGAATGCGCACGCCGGCCTTGAGCTCCAGGCGCAGGTAGTCGACGATCTCCGGTGTGATTTCTTCCCCCGGGGCGATGACCGGAATGCCAGGCGGATACGGCGTCAGCGTTTCCGCACAGATGCGCCCCGCCGATTCGCGAAACTTGACGAACTCGGTGTCGGCCAGAAAAGCCTCCCTTGGACGCATGCGCATCGGCGGAATGGCCGGAAGATGGAAGGTTCCCCGCCGCAGGCGTTGCTCGAGCACACCTGAGGGGGCGAAGATATCGAGGTCGCGGTCGTCCCGAGCCATTTCGGAAAACGCATGAACGAGCCGTTCGGCCGCCTCACGCGTAGTCCCGATCGTGAAGAGCGCCACCACGTTGAAGAGGTCGGCCAACTCTACTTGAATGTTGTAGCGGCGCCGCAGGATTTCGGATGCCTCGTAACCCGTGTAGCCGAGCTCTTTCACGGTTACCGTTATCTTCGTCGGATCGAGGTCGAAGATGCCCTTTCGACCCCGGAGCTCTTCGCCGAAGCAGTAAATACCGGGAATCGCGTTGAGGCGCGTTCGCATCTCGCGCGCCAGGTCGATCGTGCGCGAGAGCAACGCTTCACCTTCGGTCGCCATTTGCTTGCGCGCCACGTCGAGCGACGCGACCATCGGCAAATTCGGCGACGTCGAGAGAAACATCTTCAGCACCGATTCGAGCCGGTCGAGCCGAACGCGCTTCCCCTTCTGGTGCAGCATCGCGCACTGCGAAAAGGCCGAGAGCATCTTATGCGTCGAGTTAATCGAGAGATCGGCACCGGCCGTCGTTGCCGAGAGCGGGAGCGCCGGGTGAAAGTGAAAATGCGGCCCCCAGGCTTCGTCCACCAAGAGCGGTTTGCCCGCGCCGTGCACGATGCGTACGATCTCTGCCAGATCGGCAGCCACGCCATAATAGGTCGGCGATACCAGGTAGACCGCCGCCAGGTCAGGGTGCTGCTGCAGGGTGCGCGAAACCGTTTCCGGGGTGACGCAATGGTCCATCCGCAGCTCGGCGTCAACCTCCGGGTGCATGTAGATGGGCTCGGCACCGCTCATCACCAGTCCACCGAGCATGGACTTGTGGGAATTACGCGGAACGGCGATCTTGTCGCCAGGGTTCACGGCGGTCATCATCATGCACTGATTGCCGCTGGTCGAACCGTTAATTAGGAAGAAGGTATGGTCGGCGCCCCAGGCTTCGGCCGCGAGCTGTTGCGCCTCCTTGATCGATTCGGTGGGCTGGAGCAGATCGTCGATGCCGGGCATCGGTGTTAAATCGATCGCGCAGATATTGTCGCCGATGAACTCGCGAAATGCTAAATCCATCCCGATGCCTTGGATGTGGCCCGGCGTATGGAATGGCAGCACGCCCGAATCGACGTAGTCGAGCAACGCTTGAAAGTAGGGCGTTCTCGTTTGATCCAATGGCTTCGCGATGTTAGGCCAGCACCTCGAAGCCGAGGCGATCGAGCATCGCGAAATCGTCGGAATCGTTGCGACCCTCGGTCGTCAGGTAGTTGCCGAGCACGATGCCGCTCGCACCGCTACGCATGCCGAGATCCTGAAGGCCCTGGAGCGTGACCTCGCGACCGCCCGCGAAACGAACCAGGGCGCTGGGTAACGCGAGACGCGCCATCGCCACAAAGCGCAACGCTTCCACGGGATCGAGCAGCGATCGGTCACCAAACGGCGTGCCCGGTCGCGGATTAAGAAAGTTGATCGGCACTTCTTGCGGCTGCAGCTGCTGCAACGCGCAGAGAAAGTCAATCCGATCGACGACGCTTTCACCCATGCCGATGATGCCGCCGCAACACAGCTCGAGGCCTTGACGCTTGACGCGAAGGCAGGTCTCCCAGCGCTCGTCATAGGTGTGGGTGGAGCAGATCGAAGCGAAGTAACGCCGCGAGGTCTCGAGATTGTGATTGACCTTGTCGCAGCCGGCCTGCGCCAGCCGTTCGACGTGGCGATCGGTCAAAATGCCGAGCGAGACCGCTACCGTCAGCGGGAGCTCCGCTTTGATCTTGGGCACGGCGCTGCAGACGCGTTCGAGCAGCTTATCAGAAGGGCCGCGAACGGCAACCACGATGCAGAATTCACCCGCGCCGCGGGCGTGCGCGGCGCGCGCTGCGGAGACAAAGTCCTCGACCTTCGAGAGCGGCTCGGCCTCGACGTCGGTCGCATAGCGCGCGCTCTGCGAGCAGAAGTTGCAATCCTCGGAGCAGCCCCCCTTCTTCGCGTTGTAGAGGACCTCCACCGCGATGGCGTCGCCACAGTAGTGCGAACGAACGTCGTCGGCAAGTTCCAACAGGTCGGGGACGCTTTCGGCTGAAAGCGCCGTGAGCTCGGTCAGCAACTCGGCCGTGGCCGCCTGGCCCCGGCCGAGTACGTCGGCTCGCGCACGATCGATTGTAGGGTGTGACATCGTTATCGGCTTCGATTCACCAAAGGGTCGAAAAGCTTTGCACCCGCGCTGACCGCGTCGCCTTCGCTCGGGGCAAACGGCAGAATGCCAAATATCTTCAGCTTTCCCTGCAGCACGCGCTCGACGTCGTCCCGGTACGCACGGTCGGTCGCACCCCAACGATCGACGAGCACGCCGCCCGCGACCGGAACGTCAAGCTGACGGCAGAGATTGAGCGTCAGCAACGTATGATTGAGGCATCCGAGACGCAAGCCGATAACAACGATCGCTTCCAGCTTTCCGAGCGCCGCGACCTGACCGAGGTGTTCGTGCGCGTTCAGCGGTACCATCATGCCGCCCGCGCCCTCGACCACAACCGGGC
>JBAVTZ010000119.1:0-13920 GCA_049696515.1 Candidatus Cybelea sp.
CCCAAAGTCTTTGGACTCCTAGAGCCGCTCCAAAAGGGGGTGGGTTGCACCGCTACAGGGGCCGATCGAAGCAATCGAAGAATCGCTTACCGTCGTGTTAAGCCGGAATGTAGCATCCGGTGGCTGAGCCAGGCCGGCGTCTGCAATTTTGGGAACGCGTTGCCGCCCTGCTCGCGGCGGCCGTAGCGTTAGCTTTGAACGTTGCGGCTTCGATCGAGCTCTTCGTGCCTCAAAGTACGCTCGGCTACCATCTGACTTATACCGAGGGCTATCGCGTCGCCGTTGTCGACTCCGATACGGCGGCTGCGCGTGCGGGAATCGTTGTCGGCGACCACCTCGAATTTTCTCACGCGAGCGTCCACGATCGTATCCTTGGACTGGATTATCAACCCACCCGTGCCGGCGAGCGCGTGACCTTCTTGGTCGTTCGCGACGCCCGCTCGCGGGTGGTTACGCTTCAAGCAACGCCTCTCACGCCGTCGCAGTCCCGCCAGGCGCTCTTCTCCCCCCTCACTTCGTTCTTGCGCCTCGCCGGCTTCGCGTACATTGCGGTGGCCCTCGTCATCATCTTACGACGGCCGAACCGAATGACGTGGGGCCTCTTCCTTTACCTCGTTTCGGCAACGAACGTCACGCTCTACCGCTTTCCCGATTGGTTCTTCCCCATCGCTCAGTTAGCGTCGGACCTCCTGGGGGTGGTCGGGCCGATCGGGTTGGTTATCTTTGCGGCGCGCTTCCCCAGCGACCAGCCGACGGGGTGGCGCAAATGGCTCGATCGCCTCGCGATACCGGTCGGCGCCCTCTTTGCAATACCTAATCTTGCTTGGGACGCCACCGCACTCTTTTTGGGTCGGAGCCCGTCCGCGTGGATGTCGCTCGGTTCGACCCTCGGCGCTCTGGGGCTGATAATCGTGGCGGGGATGACGCTCTGCGCCACTTATCTTAGCGCGCCCCCGTGGGAACGCCAGCGATTGCAGTGGGTAATTGCGGGCGTGCTCTTCACGCTGGTCAACTACGCATTAGCGTGGGCGCAATATTGGTCGGCGACCTATTCGGCCGCCACCTCGGACATTTTGGTTTGGGGCGCTACCGTGCTGCACGCCGGCGCTCCCTTCGTGATCGCCTACGCGGTGGTGCGCCAGCGCGTTTTCGAGATCTCGTTCGTCATCAGTCGCACCCTCGTCTATACGATCCTGGGCGCATCGATCTTTGCGGTTTTTGCCTTCATTGAGTGGCTCGCCGCAAACTTCATCGAGCATAGCGGCGTCACGACCGCGTTGGTCGCATTCGCGGCCATTTGCGTCTCGTTCTCGATGAACGCGCTGCACGGAAGGGTCGAGCAGTTCGTCGAGCGCGCCTTCTTTCGGCGCCGCCATCAGGCCGAAAAGCATCTGACAAGCGTCGCCGCCGGCCTTCCCTTCGCTGAGAATCCGGCTGCCGTGGAAGAGGCCTTGGTGCGCGAGCCGGTACAGAGCCTCTCGCTTAGCTCTGCTGCGCTCTTCAAGCGCGACGAATCCGGGGATTACCTCCGCGATGGCGAGTCGCTCGACCGAACCATTCCGTTACGGCTGCAAAGCACTCGCCGATCCGTGCGCTTAAACGAACTCGATGGAAACGATCGCCGCGCGGGCGCCGAAAACGACCCGGTTCTTGCCGTTCCGGTCTTCGTGCGCTCACGGCTCGAAGCGGTTGCCGTTTACGGCCCACATGTCAACGGGGAGGACGTCGACCCCGACGAAACCGCGTCGCTCGAAGCGATGTGCGCGGCCGCGGGAATCGCTTACGACCATCTCGACGCCGTGCGATTGAGCCGCGAAATAACGCGCTGGCACCGGGTTGCGGAGCGGCAGGCCCGCGAGCTTGCGGCACTGCGAGGTAACTCCGAGAAGCGCTAGCTGGGCGTCACAACGAGCGAGATACCGGCAGGGTGCCGGGTGCGAGAAGCTTGGCGAGCGATGCGAAGATGCTCTGGCTGGCGTTCTGCGAGTCTCCTTTGGAGTCGAAAGCCGCGGGAGTGTAGGTCGTTACCACCGCGATCGCGAGCTTGTGGGAGGGCAAATAGCCGACGGTTGCTCCGCAGCCGGCAAAATTCTTGATCTGAGCGATCCACGGTCCGAGATTGACCACCCCGAGCCCGTAGTTGAACTCGCGAGTGTTCTGGCGGCAGACAGGGCATTTCGGATCGCTGTGACCGAAGCCCACCAGATTTGGCCCGATTTGTGCGGCGACCGATTCTTTTGATAGCAGCTCGCCCGAACCAACAAGCTGCATCGATCTGGTCATATCCGCGATGTCGGTGATTTGTACCGCGCCGTTTGCCGTGGTCCACGACGGATCCCAAAAAGTCGATTCTTCGTAGAAAGGCATCTCGGGCGGAATTTTCAAATCGGCGCGCCGTTCGGAGCTATAGCTGTGCAAAACGGGCTCCGGGATCTCGGGCGTGTCGAAACTGCGCGTCTGCGCGAGCTTCATCGGGTTCGAAACGTACCTTTGCATCGCCATGGCTAAGGGCAGCCCGGTAATCTTTTCCAGTACGCGACCCAAAATGACGTAGTTTGTATGCGAATAGCCCCAATTCGTTCCAGGGGAGAACATCAACGGCTTGCGTACGCCAATAACCGTCAGCTCTTCCGAGCTCCAGTGCCGGAACGGATCGAGACTCACCGCCGACGCGACCTCAGGCTGGTAGACGTAGTCGGCGTACCCCGACGTCATGTTGGCGAGATTCTCGAGCGTAATGCGGTTGGCGTAGGGTAAGCTTGGAAAGAATCGAGCGAGTCTGTCGTCGAGCCTCACCTTCTTTTGGTCGACGAGTTCGAGCAGCATCGTCGCCATGTACGTGAAAGCCATCGCACCGTTGCGAAAATGCATTTGAGGCGTCGCGGGGACTCCGTTCATGGACTCGCCCAGCGCTCCGGTATAGACCTCTCGTCCGTTGACGACGACCCGAACGACGATCGCCTTGAGGTGGTACTGGCTCATCGCGCCGGCCGCGACGGCTTTGATGGCGGTGGTCTGCTGCCCGCTACCGTCGGTGTTCTGCGCAACGCGCGGCCCGGCGCCCGCTAACGCTATCGCGATGAGAGCCGCTACGGCACGGCCGGCGATCATCCGCAGTCTGCTGAAAAGCACCTTACTAATCGCGCTAGTTCGGCGATGGGTAAGGCCTCCCTCCGACGTGGCTGCCGGCACTCGCCGGAAATTTATTTTGTCGGTATCAGCGTGAACTTACGCGCTTTTTGGGTGAAATCGAAGACATCGTCCATGCTGGCGGCGCGACCATCGGTCGTTCCCAGACGCCCGAGCGTCCAAACGTCTTCGACAAACCGCACGATACTGCCGAACTCATACTGCGTGTGCGAAATATAATGCGCTTTGGCGTACGGCGAAACGACGATCATGGGAACGCGGATTCCGAGACCGGCGTAGTCGAGCTGCGGCGGCGGCACGTGATCGTACCAACCTCCCCAATCTTCCCAAACGACGATGACAGCGGTCGACTGCCAATACTGGCTCTTGCCTACGGCGTTGACGATCTGCGCGACCCATGAGGGCCCGGCGTCGGCCTTTCCAAATCCGGCATGATCCGAGTTCGTGTCGTTGGGGGACACCCACGAAACGGCCGCCAGCGAACCGTTCGAAATATCACTGAAAATGTTCGTTTCAGGCGAGGAGATGTTGGTTGCCCACTCGGGACCATTGCGTACGGCCTTGACCGCATCGAAGGGGTCCCAATATGCCCCGGCCAGACCGCCATTAAAGAGCGGCGGTGCGTAATACTTCCACGATATCGACTTGGCGTCGAGCAGGTCCCGAAGCGTCGCGTAGGAGGAACCTAGGCATGGAGCCGGCCCACGTTTGATATATTGCTCGGTATTGGTGATAAGCGGCGTAGTAGTACCTTGCTGCGCGTCGCATCCCCATGGACCGTGCGAAGGGAAGTCGATCATGCTCTCGCGATCGTCGATTGCCGAATCGCCGCGAATCAAATCCTGATGCGAGCTGAAGTCTCCGCTATTTTCGGTCGGAAACATGTGATCGGCCAGCGCATACTGCTTTGCCATCGTCCAGTACGGGCGGATTTGGCTCGGGTTTACAGATTCGTACGCACAGGCAGGGCAGCGATGACGATTGACATACACCGCGCTCCAGCCGTCCATCTTGCCGCCATCGTAGTCTACGAGAAACGCTGCGCGAGAGTTCTGGAAGAACTTGGGATTGTAGAGATTACTCGCTTTTAGTTTAATCGCCTTACCATCATAGGTTTCTCCGCTCGTCGCGCCGTCGGCACCTGGGAAGGTAGCAAACAGGTTGTCGAAACTGCGGTTCGTTTGAATTACGATGACAACGTGTTTGATGGGGTTTCCACTCGACGAATCCGGCCGCGCCACCGACCGATTGAGGGGTAAGGCCGTCCCTGCCCAGGACGAACCGGCGCCCCCGCACGCGGGAAGCGCAGCCACGAAGGCACATAAAATAAAATTACGCCAACTCATAAAGCCCACGTTGATCTTGGGCGCTCGACCTCCCTCCGGCTGCAAGCTGAAAAGCTTAAAAATGAGGCTTCCGGCTCACGTCCCAGGGGGCAACGGTCGTGCCCGCTATAGCCTACCCGCCGCATGCAAAGTCTGGAATATCGAAAGCGCCGGCTTCCACGAGTGATCTTCTTTTGAGTTCGGTTGGCTATTGAGGCCAAACGCAATTACCACGTTTTGCGGGAAAAAGACCTGCACCATGCGACAACCGAACGTTTCACCTTCGTAAAACCAAAATCGCACCCATCTTCGGCGTATTCAGTCTGCGTCGTGATTGAAAAGGTATCCCGAAACCATCCGCTCCAGGACGCTCCTTAGATAGGTTAGAGGCGACCGGAAGAATTTCACCTGAATATTTGCGGGCCACGGCGGGTATAGGAGCGGTAGCCACCTTATCGCAGGAGGGAGCTTGAGATGATTCGCACGACCGCCGTCGCCTTTTTCGTTCTCGCGCAAATACCAATGGGAGCGGCCGCCGCCTGTGCGGGAGTCGATCTCGCCATCACCTCAGTCAGCGTGAAAGACGTGACCAAAAACGGTTCGCTCAACCAGTACCATATCGCCGGCACCGTGGCTAACCTCGGAGGTACGTCGCAAGTCTCCAGCATGTTGCAGTTTGTCGATATCTACCAATATGGGCGAAAGTTGGAGGCCAAAAGCGTACCACCGCTGCGATCCGGCCAGTCCTATACATTTTCATACGCGTGGGCCAGGTCAGCCGACGCCGGGAGTGGGACGACGACGTTGGATTTTCACATCCTGATGCGACCGCCGATTCCGGCCGGACAGGAAGAGTGTAACGTCCACAACGATCAAGCTACGTTAAGGCTCTAACGCCGCGTGGATCGCGCGGCGTTCTTGCGCGGAACCGGGGTAGCGGTCGCAACGGCAGCCCTTCCGAGGTTTGCGGAGGGGGCCGAATCGGCCATCGTATTGCGCACGGTGACCGGAACCTTGCAGGGTACGCTGCAAAGCGTCCAGGCAGCCCCGGCTCCGGTAGTGTTGATTGTCGCCGGCTCGGGCCCAACTGACCGTGATGGAAATAGCGGCCTGATTCACAGCGACGCCTACAAGCTGCTGGCTACCGCGTTGGCCGAACGGGGAATCGCATCGGTGCGATACGATAAACGTGGGGTTGGGGAAAGCGCTGCGGCAGCGACGTCGGAGCAAGAACTCCGCTTTGAAACGTACATCGACGACGTGGCGGCCTGGATTCGTCAGCTGCGCGCCGACAGGCGCTTCTCGAAGATCGCCGTCGCCGGACACAGCGAAGGCTCGCTGCTCGGGATCGTCGCGGTTCAGCGGTCGCCCGCCGACGCGCTAGTAAGCTTGGAGGGCGCCGGTCGCCCGGCCCCGGCTATTCTGCGCGAGCAACTCAAGGGAAAGGTACCGCCGGATCTCTACGCCAGCGCTGAGAAAATTATCGCACGACTGCAGCAAGGGCACACCGTCCCGAACGTGCCGGGGGACCTGTTCGTTTTGTTCCGGCCGTCCGTCCAGCCGTATCTCATCTCTTGGTTTGGTTACGATCCTGCCGTAGAAATCGCCAAGGTTCGGATTCCGGTAACGATCGTCCAGGGCACGGCCGACGTACAGGTGACGATGACCGACGCGCAGGCGCTGCTTCACGCCGACCCATCGGCGCGGTTCGTAACGATCGACGGGATGAATCACATGCTGAAATACGCGCCGAATCACGCATCAACCGAGGCGCTGATCAGGGGCTACGAGGATCCGGCGCTGCCGGTCGATCCCCGAGCGGTCGACGCGGTTGCGGCCGCCGCTGCGTAGTAAAGCGCTTCGGTTACCCGAGAGGAAACGAGGTCAATCGGACATGGTGCGAAAGCGACCACCATGACCGAACGGCATACGCTTCGGGTGGGAATCGATGTCGGCGGTACCTTTACCGATCTGGCTGCATTAGAGTCGTGGGGCGGCAAGATCGTCACGCACAAAATAGCGAGCACACCGGGTGAGCCGCAGCAGGCGGTGATGGAAGCGCTGAAGTCCCTGCTGGCTCGCTATGAGTCACCACCGTCAATCGAGCTTCTCGCCCATTCAACCACGATCGCCACGAACGCGCTGCTCGGTCAAATGGGGCTCGAACTGCCCCGCGTGGCTCTGGTCACGACGCGCGGCTTTCGCGACGTCATCGAAATCGGGAGGCAGAACCGAAGCGAGGTTTATAACCTGTTCGTGGAACGCCCGCGGCCGCTGGTTTCGCGCGAGGACCGTCTCACGGTATCCGAGCGGCTGGACCACTGTGGAAACGTGATTATTCCGCTTGACGAAAGCTCCGTTGCGGAGGTTTGCGATCAACTGCGCCAACGCAACGTCGCGGCCGTAGCGATCTGTCTGCTGCACTCGTACGCCAACGACGTGCATGAGCGGCGCGTCGCCGAAGCGCTCGCGGCAGCCCTACCGCACGCGCGGATCACTCGGTCCTCTGAGGTCGATTCCCAGTATCGCGAGTACGAGCGCTGCTCGACGACGGTCGTGAATGCCGCGCTCGCGCCGATCGTCGAGAGCTATCTCGAACGGCTCGTCCTCGAGCTTCGCGCCAACGGTGTCGAAACGCCGCTCTACGTTATGCGCAGCGACGGCGGTATGGCCGCGGCTCGGGCGATTCTTAGCCAACCGGCAGCGATCGTCGAAAGCGGGCCCGCCAGCGGTGTCGTCGCGACCGCGGAGCTCGGACGACGCACCTCCGCGCGTCGACTCCTCTCCTTCGACATGGGCGGCACGACTGCGAAGGCCGGCGCCGTCGTCGACGGGATCGTGCAGGTCGCCACCGAGTTCGAAGCCGCCGGCAAGAGCCACAGCGGACGGGCCGTCAAGGGCAGCGGTTATCCGGTGCGTTTTCCCTTTGTCGATTTAGCTGAAGTGAGCGCGGGTGGAGGCACCATCGCGTGGTTGGATGATGCGCATTCCTTGCGCGTTGGTCCCCTCTCCGCCGGTGCGGACCCCGGTCCGGCATGTTACGGAAAATCCGATCGCGCGACCGTAACCGACGCAAACGTCGTCCTGGGGCGCTTGAATCAACGGCACTTACTCGGCGGCGCTTTTCCCATCGATGCCTCGCGCGCGCGCTCAGCCGTCGCATGCCTGGGGCGCGCCATCGATACAAGCCCCGAAGCGACGGCCGCCGGCATCATCGCGCTGATCGACGATGCAATGGCGAAGGTTCTGCGCATCGTGACCGTCGAGCGTGGGCTCGACCCCCGTGACTTCACGCTGGTCGCATTCGGCGGAGGTGGACCGCTGCATGCCTGCGCGCTGGCGGACGAGTTGTGCGTGACGCGCGTGCTAATTCCCCCGAATCCAGGCCTCTTCTCGGCATGCGGGCTGTTGAATGCCGAGCTTCGAGTCAACAACCTTCGCGCAATTCTGCGCCCGATCGGGGAAATCGATCCCGAAAGCACGGAGAACGCGTTCGCTCAAAGCGAGGCGGAGGCTCGCGCAGAACTGATCGCGCAAGGTGCGCACCCAGCGAGCATCTCCTTTAGACGGGAGTACGATGCACGCTATCGCGGGCAAAGCTTCGAGTTGACGATCGACCACGGTGATTCGACGGCGGTGATTGCGCAATACTTTCACGACGCGCATCGGGCTCGTTTCGGATACGACGCGCCGGCAGAGGTCGTCGAGCTGGTCAACGCACGCCTGACCGCACGCGGAAAGGTTTTACCCTTTCCGCCCAATCCCGAGGCGTCACCTCGTATTGCTCAGGATGACGCCGGATCGACACGCGCGATTTGGATCGACGGTGCATTCGTCGAAGTGCCGATCTTCGGGCGCGCCACGCTGAGAACGGGTACGCGGGTCGATGGACCGGCCATCATTGAGGAGTACGACAGCACGACCTACCTCGCGCCCACCTGGTCGTTGACCGTCGAGGACGGCCTCCTCATCTTACAAAAAGGGGAGCCGGCTACGTGATCGACCCGATCACCGCGCAGATCATCAAGAGCGCTTTAATTTATGCCGGCGAGGAGATGGGGATTGCGGTGCGCAACGCCGCGTACTCGCCAAACATCAAAGAACGACTCGATCATTCTTGTGCGCTCTTCGACCGCTTCGGACAATTGATCGCGCAGGCCGAGCATATCCCGGTACACCTCGGCTCGTTGCCGTGGGGATTGCGGCGCATGCTGCAGATCATCGAGCGCGAATATGGCGGAGCGCGTGAAGGCCAGATGTGGCTCGCGAACGATCCCTATATTACGGGAACGCATCTCAACGACGTCACGCTGGTACGACCGGTCTTCCACCGCGGCACGTTGGTCGGGTACGTCGCGAACAAAGCGCATCACGCCGATGTCGGAGGCGGAACACCCGGCTCGATGCCGGCCGAAGCGACGGAATTGTTCGCCGAAGGATTGATCGTCCCGCCGATTCGTTTGGTCGAAAAGGATCGAGTCATCGAAGAGACGGTTGCGCTCTTTCGGGCTAACTCGCGCACGCCGGAGGCTCGCAGCGGCGATCTGCGCGCGCAAGTTGCCGGCAACTACACCGGGGAACGGCGGCTCTTGGAAATCTGCGACCGCTATGGCGTTGAAACTCTGGAGACTGCCGCCGCGCGGGCCCTGGACGAAAGCGAACTGCGAATGCGCGCGGCGCTGCGCGGGCTCGGCGAGGGATCTTTTAAAGCGATCGACTATCTCGAGGACCGCAACGGAGAACCGAACATCGTGATCGCCTTGCACTTGGAGTTACGCGACGGGGAGGCTCGGCTGGACTATACCGGCACGTCGAGCGCGGTGGACTTTCCACTCAACGCCGTACTCGGCGTGACGCTGTCGGGCGTACACTATGCGCTGCGCGCCGTGACCGACCCGACTATTCCGATGAACGAAGGCTGCTTTCGGCCGGTCAAAGTTTACGCACCCGAAGGAACGCTACTCAATCCGCGCCGGCCCGCGCCCGTCTCCGGCGGAAACGTCGAAACGAGCACGCGCAACGCCGATGTTGTCTTGCAGGCGCTGGCGCAAGCCGCGCCGCAGCGCGTGCCGGCGTTCAGCGGCGGGACGATGAGCAACGTGATGCTCGGCGGAACGCGACCCGACGGCCGAACCTGGGCCTTTTACGAAACCAATGGCTGCGGGATGGGCGCGCGACCCTCAAGCGACGGCATCGACGCGATTCACTGTCACATGACCAACACGCTGAACACCCCAATCGAAGCCATCGAGCGCGAATATCCGCTACGGGTCGCGCGCTACGAAATTGCCGAGGGCACTGGCGGCGCGGGACGCTACCGAGGTGGAAATGGGTTGATTCGATCCCTCCTACTCGTCGAAGGATCGGCGCGCGCTACGCTGCTCGCCGATCGCCACAAGCTCCAACCCCGCGGCGCAGCGGGCGGAGAACCCGGCGCTTGCGGCCGTCATTTTTTGCAACGCAATGGCGTCAGCTCCGCAATCGCTGCAAAGGTCAGTCTGGCGTTGGAGCCGGACGACGTGCTAACGATCCAAACCCCCGGCGGCGGCGGCTACGGCCGGCGACCTCCGATCGGAGAAGGCGTAGGTTGAGGCTACGCCGCTTGCGTGGCGTAGCCTCGTTGCCGACCTCACCGTGAGGCTTTTTTCGAGCTAGTTGTGCGCCGCGTTTATGGTCAGATGGACCAAAGTGAACTCTTCCCAAGGACCAATCACCGTGGCATTCGTGTGGAACGGCACGGTGTTCGGGCCACCGCAGCCGCCGCCGTTTACCGCACTTACGAAGTGCTTGCCATCCGGGGTTTGGATTGCAACCTTGCCGGAGACGGCTTCATCAATCGGAACGATCCGGAACTGCTCTTGGGGACCGATTTTCTCCGAGTTGGTAACCAACTGAGAACTCGGAAGAGCGGCGTTTGCATTACCCATGCCGCCGCCGTCGACCGCCGTGACGTAGTTTAGGCCGTTACTGGTCTGAAGCGCGTACCGCCGAGGAAACGGGGCAGCACTCGGAACGGGCACCAGCTTGAAGGTTTCCCAGGGGCCAATACGTGTGGCATCGTCGTGGAGTGCGATCGAGCCCGGAGTGCAGTTCGGCTCGATGGGGATATTGTTACTGACCGTACTGATATAGAAATTATCGCTGGTACGAATAGCGACGCGACCAAAAACGGCGAGCCTCTGCGGCGATAGGCCGCTGGCGGCGCGGTTTTGCGCGACATCGCTAGGGGAGGCGCCTGGCGTCGCCATATTGCCGGAGCACCCGGCGAGAACCACAAAGGCAACCGTCGTACATAAGATTGAGCTGAAGAAACGCATAGTAGCATCCTTTTCGTAGCTAAGTGGGTCCCGACGCTTCGCCAAGGCCCAAGAACGGGGTCGCAGCGGGCCGTGGGGCCAACCGCACAACATGACGCTCGCTTCTTTGGCGGGCACACCCGTACGGTCACGGCAATCGTGCCATTGCCAAGGAAGCGCTACCACCAACATCTGCACAACTGGCTTACACAAGCACCTTACACTTGCACAGTTGGCAGCTCTAGGAGGCTAAAGCGGGGTGTTGCCTCGCGCCGCAGCCGGCCGCTCTAAACCGAAGCGTGCTGCAGCCAGCAGATCCACGACCCGAATCGCGCTGCGACGGGGGGAGAAGCGCCGGCGCGCATCGGCGGCAACCAGATCTCCGTATCGCACTCGAGCCGCCGGGTCCAAGGCGAAGCGCGCGACCGAGGCTGCAATCGCGGCGCCTTCGGTTATTAGCGCGACGTCCCCCGGGAAAAGCGCGCGCAGCTCGTTGCGGGCAAGGACGACTGCCGGCAAACCCGCTTGGGCGAGCAGGACGTTACCGAAGGCACTTTCATCGGTAAGCCCAAGATGCACGATGCAACAGAACTCGTAGGGGCGATTGCCGAGCAGCATCTGCGGCGTAATCTGCATCGTGGAGAAACTGGGGGAGTTGAGTTTAAACGCGCCTCGCGCACTAGCATCGCCGACGATACCGACAACCGTACAGGATGGGTCGTCGGAGCGACGGATCGCGAGCGCTTCGACGCGCGCAACCGCCGCGCAGGGTAGCCATGGAACTTCGAGCGTGGCCGCGCCGAAGGTGCGAATCGAGGGCAGCGCGCCGTCGCGGCACGCGATCGCAATCCCCGGCGGTGCGACCTCATTGGTAAACCATCCGAGTCCGGCAGCGTGTCGAAAACGCCGGTCAAAGCGGCGCCACGGAGCAACGTCGCCCCGCACGACGGGGTGACCGAACGTTCGCAGCGCCTCCTCTAAGTCATTGAGCGCCGCCTCCAGCAATGCATTTGAGTGAGAGGCACTGCGCACGGCGACCGCCCCCACCTGACCGCGCCCCGTCCTCGGCAGCGAACCCAAAGTGGCCGACCAACGGCCATAAAAACGCCGTTCGTTCTCCGATTCACGATCGAATCGGCCCGCCGATGCCGCCTCGTAGTGAATGAAACGAGCGTCCGCGACGTAGACGATCGCCCTCCCCTGCTCGCGCGCGCGCAAGCAGAGGTCGACGTCTTCGAATCCATTGACGAACGACTCGTCGAAGCCGCCGTTTTCGAGAAACCATTGCGTGCGCAGGGCCATCGCGGCACCCGAGATGGCGAGTGCGTCGCGCGATCGATTGACCGCATCGAGCGCCGGAGTGAGGTTTCGGCAAAAGTAGTGCCAGTGCGCATTGGGCAGCAGAACGAGCCCAGCCGCCTGCGTCACGCCATCTTCGAAGAAGAGCGCGCCCCCCGCGAGGGTGACCTCCGGACGATCGAAGGCACGAATCAGCGGGGTCAGTGCATCCCCGACCGGATAGGCATCGTTGTTGAGCAGCAGGGTCAGCGGTGCTTCGGCCAACCGCACGCCGGCATTACAGCCGCCCGCAAAATTTCGATTGGCTTCGAAACGCAGGTAGCGCACCCACGGAAAGCCGGCGATCGCCTCCGGCGTTTCGTCGGTCGAAGCATTGTCCACGACGATCGCTTCGAATGTCACCGGACTCTGGCTGCGCAACCGGTCGAGCTCGCGCAAACATCGGGCCGTCAGCCACCAGTTGTCGTAAACCGGGATGACGATGCTGAGTTCGGGCTGCCGCGCACCCACTTCTTTTTAGTTCGCTATGCCGGCCGGACGCGAATTTGCTCCAGTAGCTCCTGCTTCGTCTCAGGCACCATCGCGCGCACGAATAAAATCGTCACAACACAGAGCAGGGCGTACAGACCAAACGTTGCCGAGAGACCCAACCGCGCGACCATCGTCAGGAAGAACTGCGATACGAGGAAGTTTCCGACCCAGTTGGCAAGCGTCGAAAGTGACATTCCCATCCCACGCACTTGAAGCGGGAAGATTTCCGAAATCAGTAGCCAGACGATCGGTCCCAGGCTAAACGCAAAACACCCGACGTAAACCACCATGCTGGAGAGCGCAATCGTACCGAGCGACCGCGAAAGATGTGGAGCCGAAAATGAGAACGCCAGTGCCGCCAAAGCTAAGAACATTCCGCTCAAGCCGGCATACAACAGCGGTTTTCGCCCGACGCGATCGACGAAAAATATCGCAACCAGGGTCATGACGCAGTTCACCGCTCCGACGATCGACTGAGCAAGGATTGACCTGGCCGCGGACGCGACGCCGGCCATCTGAAATATTTGCGGACCGTAGTAGATTACGGTGTTGATGCCGGTGATCTGCTGCAAGACGGCAAGTGTGATGCCGATAAAGAGCGCGAGGCGTATCGCGGGCTGTTTGAAGGCCTCGAAACCCACACTTTTTGCACGCAAGCTTTCGAGAATCGAACGCTCTTCCCGTTCGCCGGCAGCTGGATCGTCGTAGATGCGATGCAGCTCTTGATGCGCTCGAGCCCCAAGACCGACCTTGAACAGGTAGCGCGGGCTCTCCGGCATGCCGATCATCCCGCCGATGAGTATTAGCGAGGGAAAGACCGCCAAGCCCAGCATCCAGCGCCACGCTTCGCCGGCAGCAAGCGCATAGTCGACGAGATACGCAGCCAGAATGCCGACCGTGATTGCAAACTGGTAAAGTGAAACGAGTGCGCCGCGCGATTCAGCGGGCGCGACTTCCGAGATATAAAGCGGCGCGACGACCGAGCTGAAGCCGATGCCGATACCCACGACGAAGCGCCCCCAAAGGAGGACCGTTTCGTTGGGCGCCAGCGCCGAGACGATCGCGCCGACGAAGAAGACTACGCCTGCCGCAAAAAGCGTCCACCGTCTACCGATGCGATCGGCAAGCGTACCCGCAATCGCGGACCCGGCGATGCAGCCGATCAGCACGACGCTGATGGTGAAGGCTTGCCACCAAGGGGCCAAATCGAAATCCTTGGTAATAAAAACAACTGCTCCGGAGATCACGCCCGTGTCGTATCCGAAGAGCAATCCACCTAGCGCTGCAACCGACGCTACGAGCAAAACATGGGCCTGTCC
>JBAVTZ010000120.1:0-8403 GCA_049696515.1 Candidatus Cybelea sp.
AGCGGCTGCTGCGCCTGGGCACCGGGCGGTGGCCCTTGGGGCGGCGGCGCCTGCGCCACCGCGTTAGCTAGAATGGTGAGAACGAACGTCGCTATCGCAAACATAATTGCAATCTTCGCACTCACGCGCCCATCACCATTTGAAAGGGTGCGCGAAGCGGCGCCACCAACGCTGGCGCCATAGCAGTGCAAACACAGAAACTCTTGCGCCGCCTGGGAACGCGTGATGCCGCTCTGATCGTAATTGGCGGCATCGTGGGTTCGGGGATATTCATGAACCCGTCGGTCGTCGCGCGGCACCTTCCGAGCGGGCTGTTCATAATGCTCGTCTGGATCGCAGGAGGTGCGATCGCGTTGCTGGGTGCGGGCATTTTCGCCGAACTCGCGGCGCGACGCCCTAGCGACGGGGGCCTCTACGCTTATATGCGTGACGCCTTTCACCCGGCGCTTGCGTTTGTGTACGGTTGGACGCTGCTGCTGGTCTCGCAAAGCGGCGGCATGGCTGCCGCAGCGGTGACCTTCGCGAACTATTTCAAGCCGCTGACGAGCCTGGAAACGCAGCCGAAAGCGATCGCGGTCGTTGCCATCGCGATCTTTACCGCGGTCAATGCGCTGGGCGTGCGAACCGGCACGACGACGCAAAACGTCTTTGTCGTCCTGAAGATTCTGGCGATCAGCGGTTTCGTGGTGGTTGGACTTCTTGCTCCGCACGCCGCCTCGACTGCAAGTACGGCCACGCCCCTAGCAGGCGGTGCGCTGGCGGCACTGGGTCTTGCGCTGGTACCGGTGCTCTTCTCTTACAGCGGCTGGCAAACGTCGAGCTTCATGTCGGCCGAGCTCAAGTCGCCGGAAAAAACTCTGCCGCGCGGGTTGATTGCCGGCGTGCTCGGCGTGA
The DNA here is from genome assembly GCA_049696515.1 of Candidatus Cybelea sp. GTDB lineage: Bacteria > Vulcanimicrobiota > Vulcanimicrobiia > Vulcanimicrobiales > Vulcanimicrobiaceae > Cybelea. Next base: position 895 of record JBAVTZ010000120.1, read on the forward strand.
TCGTGCTCTATCTTGCCGTCAACGCCGTCTGCCTACGGGTCCTGGGCGTCCACGAGCTGGCGGCTACGACCACGCCCGCCTCCGAAATTGCCCAACTCGCGTTCGGGCCGGTTGGCCTCAACATCATGGCCATCGTCATCGCGCTTTCAACCCTCGGATTCCTAAGCAATCAAATCCTCACCTCACCGCGCGTCTACTTCCAGATGGCCGCCGACGGCACGTTTTTCAAGCAGCTGGCGTGGGTGAGCCGTCGCACGCACGCGCCGGTGGTAGCGATCGTCCTACAAGGGGTGATTGCGATCGTCATCTCGCTTGCGGGCAAGTACGATCAAATTCTTACCTACGTGACCTCGGTCGACTACGTTTTCTTCGGCCTCTCGGCGATCGCGCTGATCGTTTTCCGCAATCGCGACGCGCGTGACCCCACGGCCCCACAACCGTTCTTTCGCATGCCGGGCCATCCGATAACGACACTTCTCTTTCTCGCAATTGCGTGGGGCATCGTCGCCGACGTGCTGGTTTCTTCGCCAGTCGATACCTCGATCGGATTGGGCATCTTGCTCTCGGGGCTGCCGGTCTATGCGTTCTTTGCGCGCCGCGGTCGCGCGACCGGATAAAAGGCGGAAGTAATAAAACCGCAGAATCCATAGAAAAACGGATTCGAAACGAGCCGGAGGCGCTTAAATGTCTGATACTTCGTTTACGACCGGATACCCGTTCTTCGACCTTTTCCTGACGATCCTGGTTGTGTTCGCGTGGGTGATCTATATCTGGGTGGCGATCACGGTGTTGATCGACATCTTTCGCCGCAGCGACCTGTCGGGGTGGGGCAAAGCGGGCTGGGTCATCGTCGTTGTTCTATTGTCCTGGGTCGGAGTGTTGATCTACTTAATCGTCAACCACGACGGGATGCACGACCGCAGGGTGAAGGAAGCCAAGGCGCTCCAGGGGCAGCTGGACGACTACGTCCGCACCGTGGCGGCGACCGGCGGTCCGGCGAGCGAGATCGCAAAGGCTAAGCAGTTGTTGGACAGCGGCACGATCGACCAGGCGCAGTTCGACAAGATCAAAGCCAAGGTGCTCTCCTAGGACTGCCGAGCGGTTATCGTTCGGCAGTCCTAGGAGAGCGCGTCAACCAGCTGCGGAAGCGCTTGCGCGGCGCCGTGGCGCATTACGTAGTCCACTCGATCGCTAATTGCCGTTTTCTCAGGATTGATTTCTGCGACGAACGCGTCCGCGTTGTAGTGCGTCGCCAAGGCCGCCGCCGGATAGACGACCGCAGCCGTGCCAATGACAAGAATGACGTCGGCACGGGAGGCAGCCCGTTCGGCCTTACGCCACGCTTCCGGCGGCAAAGGTTCGCCAAACCACACGATATCGGGCCGCATCCTTCCGCCGCAGGGATGCTCGATCTCGTCGAGCGGGAGCCCGGTTCCATCGAGCGCGCGCCGCGCGCCGCAGTGCGTACAACGCGCTTCACGCAGGTTTCCGTGTAACTCGAGTACGTTGGGGGAGCCGGCTCTCAAGTGCAAGGAATCGACGTTTTGAGTCGCGACGACCACGTTTCGCAGCTGCCTTTCGATCTGAGCCAGCGCATAGTGACCGGCATTGGGTTTAGCATTCTCGTGGGCGGCTTTTCGCTCGTTGTACCAGCTCCACACCAGCGTTGGGTCGCGCGCAAAGCCCTCGGGAGAAGCGAGCGCTTCGACGCGATGGGTTCGCCATAAGCCGCCGACGCCGCGAAACGTCGGTAGTCCGCTTTCGGCAGAGATACCCGAACCGGTCAGCACGAAGACCGAAGCGGCGTTTTGCAGTGCGGCGACCAGGCGTTCCAAGCTAAGTGCGTACCGAAACCCGATGATGGAGTTTGCCAAACGGAAGATAGTGGCGTAATGGAATATCCGCGCCGGCCGTGTGGCGAAGACCCGCGATGATTGCGATGAGCATGCAGATGCCGGCTGCAATCGAAACCACAAATGCTGCCTGCAGGCCGCCCGCCAGCGCTGCCGCCGGCGAGGCTCCGGCATGCTGCAAGGTGCCCGTTCGTGCCTCCGCTGCCGCCGCACCGAAGGCCACGCTCAGCCCGATCCCAAGCTGCAATGCAAAGCTCATCGATGCGGAGGCGCTCCCTTCGTCAACGTCGTCAACGTGCGCGAGTCCCGCGATCATCCCGCTTTGGTAGGCGAGCATCCCTCCGAATCCACCAATGCACGTCGCCGGCAGGAGGATAGCCCAATACGAGGAGTTCGGCTGCATGAAAAGCAGCATCGATTCGCCGACGATCATCATGACGCCGGTAATGATGCCCATCGTTCGCACGCCGATCGCGCGCGCAATCGGCATCGTAAGCGGGGCCGCGACGAAGGCGACAATGAACGTGGAGGGCAGAAAAGCCAATCCCGCCAGCAGCGGGCTATATCCGGCGACGCGCTGGACGTAGACCGACACGAAGACCAAAATGCCGGCATAGGAGAGCGGTTGGAGCAAAACCACCAATGCACCGGCGAAGAGATCGGGATAGCGCAAAATACGGGCCGGTAGGATCGGATCGCGGACTCGCCGCTCGACGACAAAGAAGAGCGTCAGCAGCACGAGCGTCGCCGCAATTCCGACGATCGCCTGCCACGACGCGATACCCTCCAGAGGAACCGATTGCGTCGTGTACACAAACGTCACCAATCCAGCCGTGAGCAGGAACGCACCCAACACATCGAGCTTTGGATGGGTCGCATCGCCGCGATCGCGTGGCACGTAGGCGGGCACGAGCGCGAGGATAACGACTGCCAGCGGCACGTTAACGAAGAGGACCGATCGCCATCCCAGATACTGCACCAGCACCCCGCCGAAGAGCATCCCGGCCGCGACGCCGAGTGTGCCGATCGTCCCCCACATTGCAATCGCACGCGATCGCTCCAACCCGGGTGGGAAAAGGGAGAGCGCGATCGCGAGCGCAGCGGGGTTGGCCAGCGCTGCGCCGAGACCTTGCACGGCTCGCATCGCGATGAGCTCGGAACCCGTACGCGCCGTTCCCCCTAGAAACGAAGCGAGCGCGAAGACGATCAGTCCAACCACAAAAAACCGGTAGCGGCCATAGATGTCGGCGCAACGGCCGGTCAGCATGAGAAACCCCGCCAGGAAGATCGCATAGGTGCTGATGATCCACTGCCCTTGCGAGGTCCTCAAGTGAAGCTGGCTCTCCATTGAGGGCAGCGCGATGCTCACGATCGAGAAATCGACCAGCAACATGAAAAAGGTCGCGCTCAATAATGTGAACGCGACCCAAACGCGTTTGGTGGAGGGCGATTCCGCCGCTATGGCGACGACTTCACCTTGGCCAGGAAGCTGTAGAAGCTGCCCCTGATGGTTGCGGTGCCCGATATTGACGCGTCGTCGCCAAGCGTACCTCTCACGGTAAAGCCGCCCGACGCCTGAAGAATCAGCGTGATGTTCCCGTGACTGACGTTACCGGTCACCGGAACGATTCGCCCGCGAAGCGGGTCGGGGCGAACGGAGGTTGAGTCGTACGTACCGCTGATGATGCCGTGGTTGAACTTCAGGACCATGATTCCTGAATAGGGAACGCCCTGCCGCCCGAACGTCGGCTGGAAGGCGGCAACGTAGGTCGCCTGCCATACCGGGAGGTGGACGGTGACCGCAAGCGCCGGCAGCGCCGGCATCGCGAGCAGCGACACTAGAAGGGCAACTCGATAACTTTTCATGCAGAACTCCTTTTCCGAGACCGTAACGCTGGGGAGCCCGACGGACTACGCAAGAGCCATTCTGCCGTTAGCGGCCGCTAGGCCTGCATGATCCGCTGCCACTCCTCGCGGTCGATGCGCAGAACCTCCTCGTCGAGCTGCGCCAACGGGCGCTTCGTCAGATGTTCGCGAGTGCACAGATCCTCTTGCTGCGTGTCTACGTAGAGGAGACCGGTAACGAACTCGCCGCGAGCGCGCGTCTCGTGGATGGTTCGTAAAGCAGCGATCGAATCGGATGGATCGTACTCCACCTCGAGTTTGCGCAAGAGCACGTGCGATCCATCCTCGAGCTCGACGTCGCGAACCTCCCCGGGCTCGTACTCGACCGTGACCTCACGGCCCCCTGCTATATAGTCTGCGGTGTGCAGAACGACGTCGTGTTCCTTCACGTATGCATAGCTCTTGGTGGACCCTTCGTGATCGTTGAAGGTCGTGCACGGGCTAATAACGTCGAGGATGGCGATGCCGCGGTGTGAGAAAGCCGCCTGTAGCAGCGGGACGAGCTGTTTGCCGTCACCGGAAAAGGACCGTGCGACGAAGGTTGCTCCGAGCTCGATCGCCAGACCGCACACGTCGATCGTCGCGTATTCGTTGACCTTGCCCCCCTTCTGCGTCGAGCCGATGTCGGCGGTAGCCGAGAACTGTCCTTTGGTTAGGCCGTAGCAGCCGTTGTTCTCGACGATATAAGTGCAATCGAGGTTACGCCGGATCATGTGACAATATTGCCCCAGCCCGATGCTGGCCGTGTCGCCGTCGCCACTGATGCCCAGCACGACCAACTCGCGATTAGCGAGCTTTGCGCCGGTCGCGGCCGAGGGCATCCGTCCGTGCAGGCCGTTAAATCCGTGCGCCTGCTCGACGAAATAGGCCGGCGTCTTTGAAGAGCAGCCTATCCCGCTCATCTTGGCGAGTCTGTGCGGTTCGACTCCGTATTCGAAGAGCGCCTTGATCAGATGGTTGGTAATGGAGTTGTGCCCGCAGCCGGCGCAGAGCGTGGTCGGCAGACCCTTGTAGATTTCGCGTGTAAGCCCGATGATGTTCAGATTTGCAGTCATTCTTTTACTCCGCAACGACGGCCGGTTTGCGCTCCGCGTCGAGGAGCGGATCGATGATGGCGTGGGCGTCGATCGGTACGCCGTTGTAGTGGCGTATCGACTCCAGCCGGCCGATGAGATAGGTGGGCAGCTCGGCGCGCAAGATGCCGTAGAGCTGTCCGTCGCGATTTTGTTCGACGACGTAGACGCGCTCGTGCCGTTTGACGAAAGTTGCAACTCCCGGCGAGAGCGGGAGAGCACGCACGCGCATGTAGTCCACGTCGATTCCCGATTCGCGCAGCCGCTCGCGCGCTTCGACCACGGCGTGATGCGTCGTGCCGTAGCCCAAGATCGCGACTTTGCGCCCCGACTCTTCCACGATCGGCGCCGGTACCACAGTGCGCGCGGTGTCGTGTTTGCGGGTCAACCGGTCGAGATTGCGCTGCCAGACTTCGGGCAGCTCGGAATAGCGGGCTTCTTCATCGTGGCCCGTGCCGCGGGTAAAAAATCCGGCTTTAGGATGCTTTGTTCCCGGGAGGGTACGGTACGCAATACCGTCCTTATCTACATCGCGGTAGCGCGCCCAGGACTTCATCGAGTTCAAATCTTCGGTGCCGAGCACTTTGCCGCGATCGAAGGGTTTTTCGGGATACGGCAGCGACGGCGTGAGCCACGAGTTCATCCCGAGATCGAGATCGCTGAGCACGAAGACCGGTGTCTGAAAACGGTCGGCCAGATCGAACGCTTCCATCGCAAACTCGTAGGCTTCGCGCACGGTCGAGGGAAGCAAAACGATATGTTTGGTGTCGCCGTGCGAAAGGGTGTAGGCGAAGGCGACGTCGCCCTGCATCGTTCGCGTCGGCAAGCCGGTTGACGGTCCGGCTCGCTGCACGTCGAAGATGACGCCCGGAACTTCGGCGAAATAGCCGTAACCGGCGTACTCGGCCATCAAGGAAATACCGGGCCCGGAGGTTGAGGTCATCGCCCGCGCGCCGGCCCAGCCTGCGCCAAAGACGATCCCTGCGGCGGCCAGCTCGTCCTCGGCTTGGACGATTGCGGCGTTATGCTCGCCGGTGCGCTGATCGACGCGGTAACGGTCGCAGTACTGAATAAAATATTCGCATAGCGACGAAGACGGCGTGATCGGATACCAGGCTGCGACGGTACAGCCGCCCATCACGCATCCGAGCGCGGAGGCGCGATTGCCTTCCATGAAGAGCAGGCCGTCCGTCTTGCCGCTCATCCGTTCCAGACGATATGGATCGAGCTTCTCGAGATGCTCGCCGGCGTAGTCGAACCCGATTCGGATCGCCTTCATGTTTAGTTCGACTGCCGAAGCTTTCGTCCGAAATTGGGCGCGAAGTCCCTCTTCGATCGTTTCCTCGGGTATTCCGAGGAGATGCGCGAGGACCCCGACGTAGATCATGTTCATCAGGTACTTACGCAAGTCGCCCTTATCTGCGAAGTGCTCTTTTGCCAGCGCCGTGAAGGGCACGCCGTAGTAGACGAGATCATCTCGTTGCGTTTCACCGCTGCGGGCAAAGGTAGCTTCGTGGACGACTGCGCCGCCGGCTTTCACTCCGGTCACGTCTTGCGACCAGGTCGCGGCGTTGAGCGCAACCAGAACGTCTACGTCGCGCGTGCGGCATTGGTAGCCGCGCGCGGTAACCCGAACGTCGAACCAGGTCGGCAGGCCTTCGATATTCGAGGGAAAGACGTTCTTCGGGGCGACCGGAATGCCAAGTCGCACGATGGCATTCGTCAGGACGAGGTTCGAGGATTGACTTCCCGAGCCGTTGACCGTCGCCACGCGGATGGTAAAATCGTTGACTGCGCGCGTGGGCATACTTCTAGTTGATTATTCACCGCGGCCCGGAGGCCTGCGAAGGCACCCGCAAGAAGCACGCGGCAGATGCTCGCTCTCTCGCACGTCATCCTGCACGTGGGCCTATGCGGCGCGATTGCTCGTGCCCCCGCCAATACGACCGTCGCATTGCACGTTAAAGTGGCCGATCGCATTGGGAGGCCGCAAGTCGACCGCATCTATCGCTTCGAGCGCGGTGATGAGCCCGAAGCGATCGTGGAGTTCGATAGCGCTTTCGGGATCTACCGCCTCGATCTCAACTCCTCCAAATACCGCTGCTCGGCAACGGATTATCTCTTCTTCATCGCCGGCCTCGATCGAAGCATCCCCGAGAATCTCAACGATGCGCCCTCGGCGCCGCCGACTCCCGTGCTGCTCTCGGGCGAGGCACCACAATCGTTCCTCTACGTACAGCCCACCTTCGTACTCTTCGACAAGAGCACGGTCGCTTGTGACAAACCGGTCGGTACGCCGCTTGCCGCTCAGATCGACGTCGAGAACGATCAAGATGCATACTACGCGCGCTTTACCGCCGACGCATCCGCCGGTGGAAATCCCGAGCAGCTCGCGCTGCGTCTGCGCACGCCGACACACCAATACCACTACGTCCGAATCCCAGTTCCATTTCCGATTCCTTGGAGCGGCTGGCCGACGAGCATCCAGTTCAACGTCACCGAAGAGATGGTCGATTCGCTCGCCGGCGATCCCGTCGGGACGCTGCTCTGTCCGAAGCTCTGGCGCACCTCAGCCGGTTAGCTGCGCGTGTGCGCTGCGTCACGAATAACTCACTCGTGGCGTAAGACGACCGCCGAGTCGATCTGCATGGCGCGAAGCATCGGCATCAGCGCTGCGC
>JBAVTZ010000121.1:0-16115 GCA_049696515.1 Candidatus Cybelea sp.
ACTATCCTTAAGCAGATGGGGATCGAGGCGCCGAAGCTCAAGATCGACTTCAAGAAGGGCGATCGCGTCAAAGTCACCTCCGGCCCATTCTTCGATTTCACCGGCGTGGTAGACGAAATCGCACCCGAGAAGGAGCGTCTGCGCGCGCTGATCTCGATCTTCGGCCGCGAAACTCCGGTCGAACTGGAGTTCTTCCAAGTAGAAAAAGTCTAAGCGGGTTGTTTTGTCATCCTTCGACTTCGCTCAGGATGACACACGACTCCGCTCAGGATGACACAAGGCTACGGATGCAACACCCCGGCATTCATGGCCACAAAAAACACTACGGGGGAGAAGCAAACGCTTCGAAAGGGCAAGTTAAGTGGCTAAGAAGGTTGTAGGCAAGATCGGCCTACAGATTCCCGCAGGCAAAGCAACTCCGGCGCCGCCGATCGGTCCGGCGCTCGGCCCCTACTCGCTCAACATCATGGATTTCTGCAAGCAGTACAACGAACGTACGGCCTCGCAGGCGGGCATGATTATTCCGGTTGAGATCACGGTTTTTGAAGACCGGACCTTTACGTTTATCACCAAGACGCCGCCGGCGTCGTTTCTCATCAAACAGGCGCTGAATATCGAGTCCGGCAGCAAGGAGCCGAACCGCAACAAAGTCGGGAAGCTGACCAACAAACAGCTGGAAGACATCGCCAAGGTCAAGATGCCCGACATCAACGCCAACGATATCGAAGCGGCGAAGAAGATCGTCGCTGGTACGGCGCGCTCGATGGGCGTCGAGGTGGAGGGGTAAGATGGCGCAGCACCACGGAAAACGCTTCAAGACGCTGGCCGCGAGTTTCGACCAGCGACGCCTCTTTTCAACGCCCGAAGCGATCGCGATTTTAAAGAAGAATGCTAACGCGAAGTTCAACGAGACCGTCGAGGCGCACGTTCGGCTGGGTGTCGATCCAAAGAAGAGCGACCAGAACGTGCGCGGCACGGTGCTTTTGCCGCACGGAACCGGACGGACCGTTCGCGTCATGGCCTTTGCAAAGGGTGACAATGCGAAGGCCGCGCAGGAAGCCGGCGCCGACCTGGTCGGCGATCAGGACTTAATCGATCGAGTGAAGGGCGGGTTTACGGAGTTCGACGTGGCGGTGGCGACGCCCGACATGATGGCGCAAGTCGGCAAAGAACTCGGACGGATTTTGGCGCAGAAGATGCCTAATCCCAAAGCCGGGACGGTGACTTCGAACATCGCTGCTGCGATTCGCGACATTAAGGCGGGTAAGGTCGAGTTCCGTCTGGACAAGACCGGCATCGTTCACACCATCGTCGGGAAAGCCAGCTTCGAAGAGCAGCAGCTGCTCGAAAACATCACCACGCTGCTGGATGCGATCATCCGTGCGAAGCCGTCGGCTGCGAAGGGCACCTACTTGCGGAGCGTTACGCTTGCCAGCACGATGGGACCGGGCGTCAAGGTCGATCCGAACCGAGTGAAGGCTACGGTCTAGATTCGGGCCCCGGCGACGGCGTTAGCTGCGCGTCGGGAAGGATGACGTTCTTCGGAAGCGGTTTCGCCGTCTCGGTAGTTGGTTCGGCGCAGATGTGCTTTGCGCGCGGTCCGTCGAGCCTTTCAGGACGTCGCCGTTCTCGACGACCGCGTCGTGCGCGTGAACGCCGAAGCTTAAGAATCCCGACCGTACGCCGCCGACGAACGTGCGTTCAAACCCGACGTAGATCGAGTCGCCACTTCTTCGGAAACCTCGGTCGAGAATTGCCGTTTGGTTTGATTGGTCTGCGTGTCGTAGCGGCCTTCGACAAGAGCTCCAGGTTTTGCGATGACGTAGCCTTGATAGATGACGGGTTGGTCGACCGCGAATTTTACTTTGTGCTCTTCCTGCGATGCGTCGCCCGATGGCGCTGCTAGTGGTGGAAGAGCACGGTAAGTATCGTCGTGATCCAAGTACCTACGACGATGCCGGTCAACCAGGTGAGTTTCTGGTCAACGCGGTCCGAGAGAAGAGCCATCATGTGCTCGAGGGAATTAAGGCGCCGGTCGATGCCGCCGAGCCGTTCATTCACCTGTGCGAAGGCGCCCTCGAGATGCGCGATGCGACCTTCAAGCGGATGCGCGAGCATGAGTGTTCTCCCAAAGTATACCAGGAGTTTCAATCACGCACCTAGTTGCTGGTTGGCTAGCCATGGTTCGTGGTGTTGTCGCCCTTCGACTTCGCTCAGGGTGACAAAGGTATATGCGCCCTTCGACTTCGCTCAGGGTGACAAGCTAGTCGGGGAGGGGGGAGCCGAGTTCGTGCAGGCGCTCTTCGAGGCGTTGGATGCGCGTGTGCGATCGATCGGCATCGATGTGATCGTAGGCCGCTCCGGCGCTGCGCGCGATCGCTTCGAGCAAGGTGCGTTCGTCCGGCGTCAGCGGCACGCCGTTGGCGCGGGCGCCGTAAAACACGAACCCAAAAACCGTACCGCGCATGAGCAGCGGCATGACCAGCGAGGGCGCTTTCGAACCGCCGGGCAGGATCGTTTCGGCGCGCGGGCGTCCGTCGAGCACCAGCGGTGAAAGTTCAGCGCGCAGCTCGACGATCAGCGGATCTTCGGGTTCGATGGTTTCTACTTCGCGACGATCCCAGCCGTGGTCGGCCGTGCGCTCGAACGCACCGTTGGCGCCGCGCGCGAGAAAGAGCGCAGCCGACGTCAACCCCAGAACCCGAACCGGCTCGTCTACCAGAAACTCGACCAGGGTTTTTTCGGAAGACGTGTTTGCGAGGGCGCGCGACGCGCGGCGTAAGGCTTCTTCGGCGCGACGCTGGTCGCGGAAGAAGAAGTTGCTCAGCAAAGCCTCGATTCGACCGTGCAGCGTGTTGACGGAGAAGCCGATGAAGAGCGCCGCAAACAAACTAAGGTAGATCGCAGGGCGCGTGCTCTCGAATATCTGCTCGGCCCACCACTCGAGAACGCCGAAGAGCAGCAGCAATACGGCGGTGATCGAGCCGTAGATTGCGGCCCGCCCGATGACGAAACGCAAGTCGACCACGTGCTGCGATAGGAAGCCGTAAACGACGAAGATACTGCCGATCAGGCCAAACCAGGGTCCCAGCCCATCGGTCCAATGTAGGACAGCAATCAGCGTGGGCGAGGTGTTCCCGATCAGCGTCGAGAGCGTGTTGGTGACTGCCCAGGTGAGGTCGAGCATGGGAGCCAGCGCAATTCCGGCGATAACCCAACTGACGCGTCCGCGCTCGAGGAGCGTTGCACCCGAAGCGATATAAGCCAAGGCCGACAGCACGACCATTAGCAACAGGATGTCGGCGAGGCTCATCAGGAGCGCGGTCGGCCCAGGAAAGCCGTAACGCTGGAAGACCATCCAGTAGATGGGGTCAACCCAAGCGAAAAAGACGATGACCGAAAGAACCACGGCGGTGCCGAAAAACCACGGCCACGCGCGACTAGGACGCCCGTAGAGGCGTTGCGCAAAGACCAAGATCATCAGTTGAGTCAGCGGATAGACGATCTGGATAATCAGATCGCTCACGAGGTTGATGGGCCAGACCGCCAGATCGAGTGCCGTCTGGTGGACCTTCACCAGCATCAGCAACGTGTAGACGTAGAAGGCGAGCGTGATCGGGCGCGGGCGCATCAAGAAAAGCGCGCTCGCCAGCGCCAGCGAGAGGAAGAAGCTCAGCGGAATCCCGACGTCGCGTGCCAGCGTCCCGCGAAGCCCATGATCTATGGAACTCGCTCGAAGCGTAGCCTCGAACTGGCGCTGGCCGTGGGAGGCGTGAAGGGTTATCCGGCTGCCGGTGGGTGCACCGCGGATCAGGGAAAAGCGCTGCTGCGGCGATAAGGCCCCCAAGTCTATCCGATCGCCCGCCTGAAGCATATTTCCGCTCGACGGCGTCGATTCAACGTCGGCTTGGTCAGTGTTCTGCTCGAAGACGATCGGGTAGTTGCCGAGATGGGTCGCGTTGTCTTCGACGATGATGAAGACGAGCACCATCACCACGGTGCCGATCGCCACGACCGCCAACGGAAGGCGCTCGCAGACGAAGTTGATGATGGATTTCACGGTGGCGGGACCGGTGGTAGCGGCATTGCGAGCGGACGGCTTCTCGTCTAGCCCCCGAGAGCCTTGCATTTCCGGGTGGTCCTGTGTTAGTCTAACCGCTGGCTCCAAAGACCGTAGCCGGCCGCGAGGCCTTAATCGTATGGCTACCGAGGACGCAGATATACGAGGTCGAGCATCGCCGCGCGCGAGGCAGGCTTCGAATGAGGCGCTCTCGAGATTCGGGGCGCTTTTTTGTTGCCAACCGCTTTTGCCGGAGAAAACAGAACCTATGCCGACCGCTCGCAAACAAGCCGCAATCGAAGAGCTCACAACCAGGCTCGCCGGGTCGAAGAGTCTCTTCTTGACCGACTTCTCCGGCTTGACCGTCAGCGATATCACGAAGCTGCGCGGGGAGCTTCGTAAAGACGGAAATACCTATTCGGTCGTAAAGAACACGCTCTTCCGCATCGCTGCCGGCGATCTCGCCGCGCAGTTGGAAACGTTCCTCGCCGGTCCGACCGGCATCGTTTTCGCCGGCGAAGATCCGGTCGCGCCGGCCAAAGCGCTCAAGACGTTCAGCGACACGGTCAAACGCGTAAGCGTCAAGGCGGCCTATATCGACGGCAAGATCGTGAACGCGGCCCAAGTCGACGTACTTGCAAAGCTTCCGCCGCGAATCGACCTCCTCGCGAGCCTCGTCGGCACGCTCGCCAATCCCCTTCGCGGACTCGTCACCGTGCTCTCTGGAAACCAGCGCGGTCTCGTGCGCGTACTCGACGCTATTCGCGAGCAAAAAGTAAGCACAGCACCAAACGCATAACGGAGTAAAGACATACCATGGCAGTTCCCGAACTCATCGAACAAATTGACAAACTCACCGTCCTCGAATTGGCGGATCTGGTAAAGCAGCTCGAAGAAAAATACGGCGTCTCGGCGGCCGCACCGGTCGCAATGATGGCCGCCGCTCCGGCCTCAGCGCCGGAAGCCGAGAAGACCGAGTTCGACGTCATCCTGGCTGAAATCGGCCCGGAGAAGATCAAAGTCATCAAGGCGGTCCGCGAGCTTACGAGCCTGGGGCTCACCGAGGCCAAGGCGTTTGTCGAAAGCGCGCCCAAGGCCGTGAAAGAGGGCGTTACTAAAGACGAAGCCGAGCAGGTGAAGAAGAAGCTCGAAGAAGCCGGCGCCAAGGTGGAGATTAAGTAACGCCGCAGACATACTCAAGCGGGCCGCCTTGGATACAGCTCGTCTCGCTAGCGATCGTGCTGGCGATCCTCGCCTTCCGCTTGATCCGTCCGCAGCGCATCAGCGTGACGCGCATGTGGCTCGCGCCGATCGTTCTCTGCGGCCTGACGGTTTGGGTAATCTATGAGAACGACGTTCTGAATCCCGCGGCACCCTGGGAGATCGCCGTCGGTCTCTTGTTAGGTGGCGCAGTCGGCGTTCCATTCGGGATTCTGCGCGGCATGCACACCGACGTGCGGCCGACGGATCGACCCGGCGTGATGTATCTCGGATCGTCGTGGGTGACGCTGGTGATCTTCGCCGCCGCCTTCGGTCTGCGCTACGGGATTCGCATGCTGATGCCGCATCGTGGCAGCCTCTCGGCCGTTGTCGGCGACGCCCTTCTGGCGTTCGCGCTCGTCTTTATCGCAACCAGCTACATTGTGATCTTCCGAAAGTACGAGCAGGAAGCCGCCAAGGCATAGCCAGCACTTCCCGTAGGGGGCTGAGCGCGGGGCGCGAAAAGCTCAGGTCCGGGTGCGAGTCGTATGGAGGGTTAAATGTACGCCTCTGCCGCGCATTCTCCGGAAACTCAGCGCAAGCGCCGCAGCGATGCACCGAGCGAGCACGTTGCCCGTATCGGCTGGATGTTAATCACGCTGCTCTGCGACGGCGTGCTCGACTATGGGCGCTGTATCGATCTCTTCGGCATCTCGCATCGGCAGTTCCAACGCGACCTTCGCCAAATCCGCGAGCTGGGTGGGCCCCACGGCTTCGCGATCACGCATAGCAAGAGCGGCCGCGTCTTTTTATCGACGACGAGTCGCCGTGTTTGCGAGGTCAGCGCCCCGAGCCGAGATGCGACCGCGACGCTGGCGCGCCTTGCGGCGGCTTTTGGTGGACCGATTGCAAGCGAACTGCGTGAGGCAATCGGCGATTCGGCGGCCGAGGCGGGCGATGGCTTCCTGCAGGTTCGTGAACCCCTGCCGAGTGCAAACGAGCATGTCACCGATGTTTTCGACAAGTTGAAAGCGGCGGCTCACGATTGCGCTCGCGTGGAGTTTGAATATACGCCGGCGCGCGGCTCCTCCGGCGAGCGGCGCGCTGAGCCGTATAACATCGTGGCGCGTGCCGGGCGATACTATCTCGTAGCATACGATCTCGTGCGACGCGACTGGCGGCTGTTCGCACTCGATGCGATTGATGGAGCAGTTCGGCGAGCCGGCACGTTCACGCGGCGGCCGGTGCCGGATCGCTTCTTAGCCGAACGCGCCGTCGGGTGGATTGCCGGATTGCGTGGCGGCGAGGTAACGATCCGCTTGAGCCACGTGATTGCGGCCGCGGTTGGGGCGCGCACGTGGCAGCAAGGGCAGCGCTTCCGGACTCTGCCGGGAGGCGGCGCGGAGCTGACGCTGCGATTCGAGGATTTCGGCGAAGCGGTACGGTTTGCGCTCGGTTTTGGTGCGGAAGCGGCCATCATCGAGCCGCCCGAGGCCGTGACGCTTTCGCACGAGACCGCCGAACGCATCCTACGCGCTTATGAGCCGGGCTACGAGCTGGACCGAAAACTCACCGGCTAGGGCGACACCCGTATGGCGCGCCAGCTTGGTATGCTACGGCCCTATGACGACGATACCAATCATCTGGAGCGTATGCGCTCTCGTTTTAGGCCTGCTGTTTTCCTGGCTTCTTAAAGAACGTGAAATCGCCGGGTTGCGAGCTAGCCTGGTCGCCGAAAAGACTCGCTCGTGCGAGCTGGGGGAGCAGGTCGCGCGTGCCGATGCGGCTGAGAACGATCTAACCGCCGCGCTTGCGGCGGCGAACGAGCGCGCCGCGGGCGTGCGCCAGCTCGAAGAGCAGATGCGCGGCGAGTTTGCGGTAATGGCACAGGGCGCCCTTGAGGGCGCATCGAGCCGGTTTTTGGATTTGGCGAGCGTACGTATTGCGCCGCTGCAGGACGAGTTTGCGAAGTTTACCAGCGCCGTAAACGCGTTGCAAACAAATAGCGCGCAAGACCTGGGAGCGTTGAAGAAATCGCTCCAAGACGTGGCGCAATTGCAAACCAGTCTGCAAGATGCGGTGCGCTCCACGAACGATGCGACCGGCCAGCTACGCAGCGCCCTGCAAAATCCGCGCGCGGCCGGGAACTGGGGCGAGCTCAGCCTGGACCGAATCGTCGAGTTGGCCGGGATGAGCGATCACGTTGATTTCGAACGGCAGGCGGGGCTGAGCTCGAGTGACGGAAGCAACGAGCGGCCAGACATGACGATCCATCTGACCGGGGGCTTATGCATTCCGGTGGATGCGAAGGCCTCGACTGCAAACTACATTCGCGCCGTTGGGGCGCGGGAGGGTGAGGAGCGCAGCCGGCTACTGAAGCAGAGCGTGTCGGATTTGCGAGCCTGCGTCAGCGACCTGCGTGCGCGCGCGTACGACAAGATCAAAGGCTATGCTGGCATGACGATTCTGTACGTTCCCAACGAGTCCATGCTGTCGTCGGCGTTGGCCCAAGACCCGGCGTTGATTGAAGATGCACTGCGGGATCAGATCGTGGTTTGCTCTCCGCTGCTGTTGTTGTGCTACTTGCGTGCCTTCGCGCATGGATGGCGCTTGCAGAAGCAGCAAGAAAATGCGGTGGAGGTCGCACGGCGCGGCCGGATGTTGCACGAGCGCCTGCAGAGCTTTTTCGGCGCACTCGACAAGGTGGGCTTGGGCCTCAATCTTACAGTGGACAAGTTCAACGCCGCGGTCGGCAAGATGGATCGGCTGGTCGTTCCCGGCCGAGAACTC
Source organism: Candidatus Cybelea sp. (assembly GCA_049696515.1). Taxonomy (GTDB): domain Bacteria; phylum Vulcanimicrobiota; class Vulcanimicrobiia; order Vulcanimicrobiales; family Vulcanimicrobiaceae; genus Cybelea. Next base: position 8,051 of record JBAVTZ010000121.1, read on the forward strand.
GGGAAGCTGCTCGGGCTCAACGGTGAGCTGGAAGGGGTCGAGCCGGTGGACTCGTTAGCGAGACACGTGCCGATCAAGCATGGCGGCAGAAACGGCACCGCACCACTTCCGTAACCAGGTTCGCCGATCGATACGTCTACTAGGAAAGTGTGTTTCAAGAGCGGAGTTAACGCGATGCCGTCATCACCGTCAGCCGTCCCCCGGGGTGATTCAGAACGTCGCGGCGCCGGAGTCGCTTCCGTTGATCGCGACCGAGCGGGAGACCGCGGGGGTTTCAAGCGAGAGAATCATACGGCAGTTTTGCCGGTTTTAGCCCGAAAGCGGCAGTTTTGCCAATTACAGCGCCTAAACGATTGTGCGTAACGTTCCGGGCGTAACGCCCATGATGCGGTGCATGCAGCGCGCGAGGTGGCTTTGATTGGCGAAACCGGCTTGGAGCGCGAGTTGTGCGAGCGGTTGATCGCTGCGTTGCAATAACTCGGCCGCGTACTCGACGCGCTGGCGGATAACGTACTGATGCACCGGCATCCCGACGGTTTGTTTGAAGAGTGTTTTGAAGTGCGACGGGCTGACGTCCGCAATCTTGGCCAGCTCAGCCAAAGAGAGATCGCCGGCGAGGTTGGTGCGAATATAGTCGAGCACGCGCGTTAGCCGTCGTTGCGAAAAGCGGACATCACTGCGAATCGTGCGACCGGCTCCGTACGTTTGCAAAAGGGAAGTAGCTAAAGCAAGGCCGAGGCCGTCGCCATAGAGTCGCCCGAGCGGTTCGAGTGATTCGAGTTCGGCTTTCACCGCCCACCCGATGTGTTCGATGCGCGGATCGCGTACGTGCAGCTGCGGAGCGACCGTCGTGCGATCCGGATCGAGCCCAATCGCCTCGGCGGCGGAACGCATCAGGGTAGGGCTTAAATACATCGAGAGCTTTACGGTAGCAGATTCGGTCTCCCAGACGCGCGGGACGCCTGGAGGAACGATCTTAACGTCGCCGGGTACTTGGAGGCGACGCAGGGTTTCGCCGTCACAGCGGCTGGTGACAAGCAGCGGACGCCCGACCTGCATGCTGACGTTATGGCGAACGAACTGCTGTTCTGAGAACCCGGCCGACGCTTCGTAAAGGATCGCTTCGAAACCGTCCCAGTGACGGTCCGTGCTGCGGGTTTGGACGCTGAAGATCATCTCTTGGTCCGCGCGGCGGCTCCAAGCGCGCTCTTGCCACATGCGAATTAGAGGAAACGCGGCGAGGCGGCCGATTGTGACCGCCTCGCCGGAGCCGGGTTGAGACGTTGGGTTTATAGCGCGAGGGCCCTGGCGCGGATCATTGCCCGAAGCCGTTCCGGCAGTCTGGAGGGAGTAACGGCGCTCGCAAAGCGCATCTGCAGCGGTTCGGCGCTCTGCATAGGCGTCGCCATGAAGGCGGGCGCCTGGCTTCCGCACTGACCGCTCACCAGAATGCATGCGCCCCCCGCGATCACGCCCCGATCGTTGATATCGTTGGCGAAGAGCAGAAAGGACTGCGAGCTCGGCGGGATTAGCGAGTTGAGATCGGTCATGGTGCCGTTCTGCCAGATGAACGCGCGCGAAGTTGAAAAGCTTACGCCGTACGAGACGCCGACGATCACTCCGGCGTCATTGATGCCGAGAGCTTGGCTGAAGGCGTCACCCGGGAGCGTGCCGAGATCTTGCATTCCGTGTTGACGCGTCCACAGGAAGGCATGGAAGTTTGGGTTGCCGCTTTCATCGCCGGAGAGATCCGAGAAGCCGACGATTTCGCCGCGCTGGTTGATCGCCATCGGCGTATTCCATGCAACGCCGCCGAGAGTACCGAGATTGACGACGTGGTTGTGTTCCCAGAGCACGGCGTGATGCGCGGTGAAGCGTCCTTCGGCTTGATCGCACTTGCCGGAGATGCCGACGATCTGACCTCGATCGTTGATCTCGGTAGCGGCGCCGTCTTTATCGTTATGATAGGACGGCAGTTCGCGTATTTTGTCGTGACCCCACGGTTGGTAAACGACCGCTTCGAACTGCAGCACTTGCGGGCTGGTACAAGTGCGATCGTGCTTGCGCGTTTCAGCCCAGCCGACGATCTCGCCTTGGTTGTTGGCACCGGCGGCGAACCCGTTGTTGCCGCCGAGCGTGGGGAGTTTGGTGATTTTGTTTTGTTGCCACGCAAAGCCGAGGCAGATATGGCCGCTCGGAGGCTGTGGGAAAAAGCCTTCCGCGCAAGACCAGATTTCGCCCAGCCGTTGCTTAGCCGCGGTTTCCGAAATGCCGGAGATCAGGGCGTGGTCGTTCTTAACCGGCCATTCGACCCCGCTGTTCGGGCCTCCGAGCGTGCCGAGATCGATCGGCGAACTGCCGTTTTCCCAAAGTGCAGCATGGATGAACGAGCCGGACGTAAGGCTCGATAATCCGGTTACCCAGTTGTGGTTGTTGATGCTGCTACCCGCGGCCGATGCGCCGCCAAGCGTTGCGAGATCGGTCACGGTGTAGCCCGATGACGATAGGTGGTTGCCGGCGCCGGTCGCAGTAGGGGTTTGTGCGCCCGGAAGTGAGTTACCGGCCCCCGAAGCGCACGCCGCAAGCACCGACGCGAGTAACAAACAGGCAGAAACCTGGAATCTCATGGTCGCCTCCCTCTCGAAGTTGAGGGGAGCGTAGCAGCATCAGCGCAGCCCCGTCGCCCACGTTCGGACGGTTCAGCACACAAACGGACGGCGTTTTTGAGATTCAGCCGGCTAGTGTGTCATCCTGAGCGGACTCGAAGGATGACAAAGTAGATCAGTCGCTTCGCTCAGGATGACAAAGTGCGTCCTTCGGCTTCGCTCAGGATGACAGAATTCGTCCTTCGACTTCGCTCAGCATGACAAAGAGGGGAGTTAGTGGACGAGGAAGCCGACCAAGAGAAGCGCGACGATGTTGAGCACTTTGATCATCGGGTTGATCGCGGGACCAGCCGTGTCTTTGTAAGGATCGCCGACGGTGTCGCCGGTAACCGCCGCCTGGTGCGCCGTCGAACCCTTACCGCCGTAGTGCCCGTCCTCAATGTATTTCTTCGCGTTGTCCCAGGCGCCGCCGCCCGACGTGAACGAGATCGCAACGAAGAATCCGGTGACGATCGAGCCGACGAGAATCCCGCCCATCATCTGCGCTCCGGTGTCGCCCTTAAGGACGTTGAAGTATGAGGCCAACACGACGAGCAGTGGAACACCGACCGGAATCAACGCGGGGACGATCATCTCGTGCAGCGCCGATCGCGTTACGATGTCCACCGTCGTGCCGTAATCCGGGCGAGAGGTGCCCGCCATGATTCCCGGGTTCTCGCGAAATTGCCGGCGGACTTCCTCGACGACCGCGCCGCCGGCTCTTCCGACGGCCTCCATCGAAAGCGACGCGAAGAGATACGGCAAGAGCCCGCCGATGAAGAGCCCGGCGAGCACGAACGGGTTTCCGATCTCGAAGAGTTGGCGTACGCCTTCGACGCACGACGGCGTCTCGGCGCCGGCGCACTTATGCTTGATCAGCTGTTCCAGAAACGAGGCGAAGAGGACCAGCGCGGCCAGTGCCGCCGAGCCGATCGCGTAGCCCTTGGTGACGGCTTTGGTGGTGTTGCCGACCGCATCGAGCGGATCGGTGACGTTGCGCACCTCGGCGGGCATATCGGCCATCTCCGCGATGCCGCCGGCGTTATCGGTGATCGGTCCAAAGGAATCGATCGCGACGACGATGCCGGCCAGGGAGAGCATCGCCATAACCGCGATGCCGACTCCGTAAACGTTGGCCATTGCATAGCTGACCAGAATGCCGACGACAATAACGATCGCCGGAAGCGCGGTTGCCTGCATCGAGACGGCGAGCCCGGCGATGATGTTGGTAGCGTGGCCGGTGATCGAAGCTTTAGCGATGCTTTGCACCGGCGGGAACTGCGTGCCGGTGTAATACTCGGTGATGACCGTGATGAGGCCGGTAATCAAAACACCGACCACAGCGCAGATGAAGATGCCGGTTTCGCTTACGCCCGGCGCGCCGGCGAACACCTGATGGGAGGCAAAATAGAAGCCGATCAGGGCCAGTACCCCGGCAACGATCATTCCGCGATAGAGCGCACCCATGATCTTCTCGCGGCGTACGCCGCCGACGCCGACGAACATCGCGCCAACGATCGACGCGACGATCGAGATCGCGCCGAGCAAAATTGGGAATGTCGTCGCGCTCGGCAGCGTCTGCCCGAAGATGAGATTGCCGAGCAGCATCGCCGCGACCGTCGTAACGCAATAGGTCTCGAAGAGGTCGGCGGCCATGCCGGCGCAGTCGCCGACGTTGTCCCCGACGTTGTCGGCGATCACGGCCGGATTGCGAGGATCATCCTCGGGGATTCCCGCTTCAACCTTGCCCACCAGATCGGCGCCGACGTCGGCGGCCTTGGTATAAATTCCGCCGCCCAGACGAGCAAAGACGGAGATCAACGAGCAGCCGAAGGCCAGCCCGACCATTGCGTTGAGCGAAGTCGTAGCATCGCCGTTATTGACGCGCAGCAGAATGGCGTAGTAGCCGGAAACTGCCAGCAAACCCAAGCCGACCACCAGCATGCCGGTCACCGAACCGCCTCGAAACGCTACGTTGAGCGCGGGAGCCAGACCCCCGCGCGCCGCTTCGGCGGTACGAACGTTGGCGCGAACCGAGACGATCATCCCGATGAAGCCCGCGGCTCCGGAGAGAATCGCTCCGATAAGAAAGCCGATAGCGGCTTCCTTGCCGAGGGTGGGGGCGAAGAGGATCAGGAGCGCCAGCACGATCGCGACGATGGCGATCGTTCGGTACTGGCGCTGCAGAAAGGCGCTGGCGCCTTCCTGGATCGCAACGGCAATTTCGCGCATTCGCTGATTGCCGTCGGGCTGAGCCAGCACCCAAAAGGTCAGCGCGATTCCGTAAAGTACGGCCAAGGCGCCACCGATTAGTCCGGCCACAATCTCGGTCTGTGCGGTCATTCTTATCCCTATTTGTAGCAAAAATACAGGCCCAGGCGGGCCGACCGGCTTGCCTACTCCGGCGGCAGGCACAAGTCCTATCGGGGTACCGCAGCGAAAGTTCCGAGCATGGCCGGGATAGAACGGACCGAACTCCTGGTCGTCGGGTGCGGCCCAGCCGGGGCGACCGCTGCGCGGGAGGCGGCTCGGGCCGGGGTCGAAACGCTCGTTCTAGAGCGCGATACGAGCATCGGCGAGAAGCGAGTCTGTGCCGCTGGGCTGCGCCCCGGCTTCTGCGAGACCTTCAACTTGCCTCGCACGCTGGTCCACTGCGATACCCCGCGGCTGGCGCTCTTCGACGCAGGCGGCGGCGAGCACGAGCTTTTCTTTGGCCCGGGCCATACCAGCACGCGTGAAGAGTTGGATGGTGCAATGGCCGAGCTGGCCGTACGCGAGGGCGCCGAGATCCGTACACGGGCCCTCTTTCGTACGATTCATCGCGACGGCGAGTTCACGATCGTCGAGTATGCCGATCTTGCGGCCGGCCAACGGCGCCGGGTCGCGGCCCGCCACGTGCTTCTGGCGATGGGTGCGACTGCGCGCATGGAGGCAACCGAGTTCGGTGCGCTGGCGATGCCGGCGTGGCGTGAGGGGTTGATGACCACGCTGCAATATCGAGTCTATCTCGATCGTCCGGCGGCGGCGGTGGCGTATCGCACCTTGGAGCTCCACTACTACCCGGCGGACGACGGACGACCGATTATTGCCTGGATGTTTCCAAAGCGAGACCATCTTGCGATCGGGCTCGGCCTAACCGGAAAGGTTGACGCGCGGCTGTTACGTGCCGAGCTCGACGCGTTCGAGCAGCGCGTACGAAGGCGTCTCTATCCAGTTGCGGGCGTGCTGAGCGTGAAAACCGAGGGGCATCTGCTCTATGGCGGCTTCGCGCGTCCGGTCCTAGCCGAGAACGGGGTTATGGTCGGTGGAACCGCCGCCGGTTTCGTCGACGCTACTAATGGAGAAGGCATCTTCGAGGCGGCGCTCAGCGGAAGGTTTGCTGCCGAAGCGGTCGCGCGAGCGGGGAAAGATTCGCAGCGCCCCGGCGTGCGCTATGCCGCGCTCGTCGCCGCGCGCTTTGGAGGGCGACTCTCGCGGCGCGTCAAGCTGATGCGCTATCTCGAACGATCTCCGCGGCGATATGGAGCGCTCTTCGAACAGCTGGCACGGACGCCGCGCATGGCGGCGGCACTCTTAAAAGAGGACGGTGAACGAACGGCTGGCGACCGTCTCTACCTTTATGGGCAGGCGCTGCGTTTTGGGTTGCTCACGTTTCTGAGCGAAGCAGGCAGGTTGCCGCTGGGTCACAAAGGCTAGTTCATGCTAGACCGCGACCCGCCGGGGACGTTTGGCGTGCGCGTGTGGGTGATGGCCGCGGCCGTGTTCGCGGCCGCCTACCTGGTTTGGATGGTGCTCGCGGGCGCGTTCGAAGCGTTCGTCCTGCTCTTCACTGCGATCTTGCTCGCGGCCGGGCTTCGTCCGATCGTCGAGCGCTTGAGTCGGCGGATGCCGTTCGGTGCGGCGGTGAGCGTCGCGTTCGCCGCGCTGTTGATCGTCAGCACGGCGCTGGTGATCGTACTAAATGCGCCGATCGCTTCGGAGGTTGTGAAGCTCGTCAAATCGCTTCCGACGATAATTGCTTCGCTTCAGGACCGGCTCACCGCGCTGCAGCGATTTATCAAGAGCGACCAGTTGGCGCATCAGATCGCCACGACTCTGTCGGGCAACGCCGGAGGAGCGATCAACGTGATCGGCTCGCACTTGTTGGCCGGACCGACCTTGGTGGGCAAGGCGATTGGGAACCTGTTGATCATTCTACTGCTCGCACTTGGATGGATGCTGGCCGAAGACGAGCTGGCGCAGTTCGTCCTTAGTCTCTTTCCGTCCAAGTCACGCCAGGATTGGCGCGAGGCCTTCATCTTGATCAGCCAGCGACTGAGCGCGTACGTTCAGGGCGTCGTGATCAACGGCGCGATCGTAGGCATCGTCATGGGAATCGCGCTGGCGGTCTTGGGTGTCCCCTACGCGCTGCTGCTCGCGTTCATCATTGCCTTGGCGCAAGCGATACCGATGGTCGGCGCGGTCATTTCGGGAATTGTGGTATTGCTGGCTGCGTTAGCCTCGGTTGGCTGGGCGAAGATGCTGGTCGTGATTGGGATCTTTGCGGTGGTGCAAGTGATCGATCAGAACGTGCTCTCGCCGATCATCTTTGGACAGCGCGTGCAGATGAACTTTCTGCTGATCATTTTCTCGACGGTGGTCGGCGGTTTGCTGCTGGGCATCGCCGGCGCTTTCTTGGCGGTGCCGGCGGCGGTCGTCCTGCAAGTGATCCTGGTGCAGATCGTGGCTCCGGCAATACGGCGCGCCAACGGCGTTCCCGATGGCGGCACCAGCACTTGAGGCGCTCTACGATTAGTGCCATGGGGAACTAGGATTGGAAATGCGTAGAGGAGCCAAGAGATGAAGCGCCGAGTTCCTAGCCGCTGGGTACTAACCTACGCGGCTGTCGCGATACTCGCAGGGTGCGGCGTCCTTCGACAGGCTGGGGGTGACATGCAGCCGCCAATCGGCGCACCGCGCGCGATGGCCCAAACCTCGTCGTCTTATTCTTATAAGGTACTATTAGCGTTCGGCTCCGCGCCTCGCAGCCACTCCCGAGGGAGACACCCGCAAACGGGATTGCTCGACGTGAACGGGACGCTCTACGGCACGACCGGTCTCGGTGGCGGATCCGGCGACGGCACCGTTTTTAGCATCAGCGCTGACGGAACGGAAAAGGTACTCCATCATTTCCGCGGCGGCTCCGACGGTGCACACCCGAACGCCGATTTGATCGATGTGAATGGCACGCTCTACGGGACGACGGAGTCCGGCGGCAGTTCGGGGTGTTATCCAAGCGATAACGGTTGTGGGACCGTCTTTAGCATTACGACGTCGGGCATAGAGAAGGTGCTGCACGCCTTCACCGGAGGATGCAAAAGCTGCCCAGACGGAGACTTTCCGTCCGGTAGCCTTATCTACCTGAATGGCACGCTCTACGG
>JBAVTZ010000122.1:0-2195 GCA_049696515.1 Candidatus Cybelea sp.
GGGTGAAAGATAGCCGAGTGCTGAGTGTTTGCGATGCGGATTGTACCAGCCTTCGATGAAGTCGAAGATCGCCGCGGCCGCTTCGCGATGCGTCTTAAACCGATGAAACGCCAGCAGCTCGCATTCGAGTGTGGCGTTGAAGCTTTCGCACATTGCGTTGTCGTAGCAGTCGCCGACCGATCCCATCGATGCCCGGATGCCGGCCTTCTCGCAGCGCTTTCCAAATGCGATCGAGGTGTATTGGCAGCCCTGGTCTGAGTGGTGAATCACATTCGTCGGTTTGCGGCGGAAGATTGCCATCTCAAGAGCTTCGAGAACAAGCTCGGTTCGCAAGTGGTTAGCCATCGCCCAACCCACGACGCGGCGGCTGTACACATCAAGAACGACGGCCAAGTACAGAAAACCGGCCCACGTTGGAACATAGGTAATGTCGGCGACCCACAACTGATTGGGTCCGTCGGCTTGAAACTTGCGGTCGACCAAATCTGGTGCCGGCCGCGCGTCACGGTCGCGAATCGTGGTAACCGTGCCCTTGCGTGGCGAAACGCCTTTAATATCGCGTTCTCGCATCAAACGCGCGACGCGCTTGCCCGAGACGTGGATCGCTTCGTCTTTGAGGTCGTGTGAATGCGATATCGCCCGTACGTGCGGCGCGATCGTCGATAGATCGCCTCGATATGGTCACCCAAAGCGATGTCGGATTGACGATGAGCCGATGGTGGGCGCTTGCACCATGCATAGTAGCCGCTCGCAGAGACCTCGAGCACACGGCAGAGCATAGTGACGGCGTATTTGGCCTGGTACGCTTTCACGAATCCGAAGACTTGTTCGGAACCGCGTTGGTCTCCCGAGCGAACCAGGCCGCGGCTTTTGACAGGATCTCAGCTTCGAGCTTGAGCCGCTTGTTCTCGCGACGTAACAGCGCGAGCTCCTTACGCTCGTCGGTTGTGAGGCCGTCGGTGCGTTGGCCGGAATCGAAATCGTCTTGCTTGATCCAGTTCATGATCGACTGGCGCGCGACGGTGAACTCTTCCGAATAGGGAGTTTATGCCGCGGCCCGCTCGGGCCAGCTCGATAACCCTACGCCGGAACTCCGGTGGGTATGTGGGGCGTCTTGCCATGATGGACTCCTTCGCTGTAAGAACGAAAGTGTCCACGGAACCGGGTCAACTCCAAACCCAGCAAGGGTGTATACCGGGATGCTCACTAAAATCGCTGGGAGAACTACCGCAAGCAAGCGCCATGCCCTGGGCCTCCGCTTGAGAGAACCCGAATAGAGGGGTAAATATTGGGATAGTACGTTGCGCCACCGACCCCAAAAAGTCCCGAGCATAAACCTCCCACTGCCGCCACAATGGGGACCAACTGCCATGGCAGCTCCGATATTAGGGAGCAGTTTCGGAACGCGTTCCAGATCGAAAAGTCGCCAACAGCGCGATAAAAATCGCGAATTCCCTTCGCAGGCCTCAGGGGGCCTTCAAAACCGCACGCCCGTGGACAGTTCAAAACCGCACGCCTCGGGCTAAGTGATGTTTGTTATGATCCTTAGCTCCCGTCGTGCTCTTGCCCTTCGGCTCTACTTCGGGCGATGAGGTGAAGAGCCGGTTATGTGCTCGACGTTCGACGGTCGATCAGACGTTCGCCCCCAGGACTGCGAATCGATCTTCCAGGTGTCACCGTATTTCGTAAACGTGTACGTCAGCAATCCATCGCGTACCGCCGTTGCGGTTTTCATGACCACCGTCAGTGCGCCCGATATTACGGCATACGCACTGGAGCCTTCCACTGTCCAAAAGCCCAGTTCGTAGGCGAACTCTTCCTGTGTTACACCGAACTGCTCACGCCATTTCACGCAGTCGGCAAGCCACTTTGCCGGGCCATCGGGATTAATCCAGCGGAAGGGAGCAATACCGTCGACAATGATCGCGGTTTCGCTAAAGACCGTTTGAAATAGTGCGTCGTCTGCCGTGTTGAAGGCCTGGATATGATCCTTGATCAGCGCCTGAATCTCAGGTGGCGGCAAATTTGTCATACGAATCTCCCGAGGCGATGTCAGAAGCCGCCCCATACAGAAGGATTCGGAAGCGTTGCATGAGCGCCTGCCCGATTCGGGAACACCGTCTAGTGTATTAGACCTAGTTGAGAAAATGCCGGCATCAGGTCCTTGGCTACGTCGTTACCTCCGCCTTCCGATG
>JBAVTZ010000123.1:0-59684 GCA_049696515.1 Candidatus Cybelea sp.
ACCCGATGGAGCACATCCTCACGCGGGCGTTATCGACGTCAACGGCACGCTTTACGGAACCACTGAGAGCGGCGGCGCCAACGGCAGTGGGACCATCTATTCGATAATGTTGTAAAGCGCCTGTCGCTTAAGTCGGCCGGGGCCGTCATCTATGCGGCCGCGCGGGCCCGCCTGGGGCCGACCCGTCGGGTCGGTTAAGTCCTTTGTTTGCTGGCTTTCGCGAACATCCGCGAATCCAAGGGAACGCGCTTAAACCGATTCAATCCCCGTCGACGGCTCCATTTTCTGGCCTTATTGCGCAAGGCTCTTTTCGCGCGCAGCACGCCGATCATATCCAGGAGCCACGAGAGCACCGGCTTACTTGAATAAACCAGTGCTCTTCATTTGTGACTCTTCTGACTAGACGGAGAACGCAGATTATCGCTTTGCTGCGGTCACGCCGAGCGGGAGATCGAAGTTGCCGGTGAAGACCGCAATCGCTGAACCGCCGGCCGGGTACTTGAAAACCGAACCGTTGTTGTTACCCGCGTCCCCGCAATAGACAAGGCCTTTAACGAGCCAGGTCTGCGCGCAGTCGCTGGAGGTCGTGAACGATACGGTGCCCTGCAACGTCGCCTTCGTTCCACTGATGGTGTATTGATATAGGTTGTTCGCTATCTGATCGAAGACGGTCATAAACTTGCCGTCCCACTGGACGGAGCCGGGGAACTGTATAGCATTACTTGGCGTGATCGTTTCGGCTTTATTGCTGCCCTTTGGGAGCTCGACGAGCCCGAAGTTACCGCTGCTGGTAAAGCCGTCGGCGAAGAGATTCCCCTTGTTGTCGTAGCCGTCGAAGAACTCTTCGGCCAACGGTGTGGGGATCAGCGTGCCCGAGCCGGTCGCGTTCTTGTAGAGGTCGATGTCGCCCGTGGATGGCCCATCCAAGATCCCGACTGCAAGGTCGCCGTTGGTATCCATCGCGCAGCTGGATGGCATGCTACCGTCGGAAACGGAGAGCGACCTGATCGGCCTGTCAGGAACCTTGAATTCCTCGATCTGGTTAAAGGCTGCTACGATCCAGAAGATCTTCTTCCCATAGCCGAAGAGGACGTTCGTGCACCCTTGGCCGCCGACGTCATTGATCGTACCGATCTGTTGGTCGCTCTTCGGATAGTCGAAAATGCCGGCGAAAGAGCCGTAGTCGTTGATGATGTACTCGAACTTCCTGTGACCCGTAAGCCGCTCAGGAAGAATTGTTGCGTAACGGGGCAGCGGGCTGTTCACGCGTGCCGCCGTTACCAGCCTCCCGTTCAGCGACAGCGTCCTGCCGATGTATGCGCTATTGACCGCAGCGCTTGACGGGGCGACCGCCGAGCCGCCGCTGCACGCGGAGCAGATCGCGAGTGCAGCCACAGTACCGGCGTATTTAACTAAACCCGTCGTATTCATTACGTTGCTCCTTCAAGTAGAAACGATTTCCAGTTAACTTCTCGACCAAGACGGCGCCGTTTCGCGCAGCGTTGGTAGATGCCTGCGCGCTAACGTGTGGTGCATTGACGCTTGGTCTTAGTGAATGATGGTACCGTGTCCGGGAAACTGCCGCGAAGCGCAACTACTGTAGCGTGGCTCAATATACTCGAGCGGCTATTAGTGCAAACGCGAGCGCGACATCGGCGGGTGAAGCATTGTGCCTGGGCGTTGGTTAGGCTGTCATCCGGCGGCCGAGTTTTGAATGACTTTGGTTGTTTTTGCCGACACTATTACCCCTTGAAAGGTGGACAGCGGTTGCTCGCTCTTGCAGGCAACGAAAGAAGCACTTCGAAGCCCGCTTCGTCATCACTGCATTAGGAACGAGGGTTAGAATGCCAACTTTCAACAATCGGGTGTTTATGCTGGCCGCGGGAGCACTTCTTGCAACTTCGGCGTGTAGAGGAAACACCACAATTCCAACCGGGGTAGCGGCGAGCGATTCCGGATCACAAGTCTCCTACACGTCGCACGTCTCTGCGCCAGGCGCGAGTTCGATTGTTCCAAACGACACGACCTCGATTCTGAAAAGACTTACAAAGGATGTCGAAATCGGCTCGACAGTCGATCCGAAAAATGGCGACATGGGTCCACGCGCAGTCTCGCTGGTCCGATCGAGCTTCGGACTCATGGCAGGACAGCTGCTCGTTTGCAACTTCGAAAACTCTGCGGGCACTGCTGGAAAAGGTACCACGATCGAAGTGCTCAATCCCAAGCCGCACTCCAAGCCGGTGACCTTTACCCAAAGCGCCAAAGTAGAGGGATGCGACGGGGATGCCGTCACTGCGACAAATCAAGTCTACGCCACGGGGATGCTGAGCGGCCTCGTTTCACAGTTTGACGAAAACGGCAACTTCAAGGTGAGTCACAGTTCTCCCATCCAAGTCCCGTTCGCCGACGCCGATGCATTCTGCGGTTTTGCTTACGCACCTGAGGACATCTACATTGCGGATTCCAAGACCGGCTCGATTCTCAAGTTGGAGTTCGTCCCTGTTAGCTCCGGCCACCAGAAATTGACCCAAGTGATCACCGGTTTCGGGGTCAATAAGGGCTCCGGTTGGAGCGTTTTGGGCCCGTCAGGAATACAGTACAATAGCACAAAACACAATAACCTTTGCAACGACACCTTGTATATCGTGGATGGCGTCGATAACACGGTCGTCGCCGTTTCAAATGCGAGCGCCCTACTTGTGAAGAACGAGATCGTCGTGCAACCCGGTGGAAAGAAATTCAAATGCCTTCACGCGCAAGCCACCTGCGCGACACTCGTCTATAGTGGCGCTCCGCTCAATGCGCCCGTAGCTTCGGCTCTCTTATGGAACGGAAACCTCATCGTCGCAAATACTAAAGGTGGAAGCAAGCTAGTGGAGCTGACGCCGACTGGAAAGGTGCTTGCCACTAAAACAATAGACACAGGCACGACTGGCCACGTCTTCGGACTCGTTGCGAGCGGCACGACCGATGCCAATACGGTGTTGTTCTATACCGATACCAAAACCAACACGCTGCACGAACTCGAGCAATAGATAAAAGCCGCCGGCGCCAATGGCGCCGGCGCCCCCGCCGCGGGTCAATCCCCGGCCTGATCGGCAGAAAGCTCACTACCCGAGCGCACTCGAGCGACGATCGCCTCGACGATCTCGCTTTTGGCATCGGCGTAGTTCTGCACGAACTTCCATTTCCGTTGCGCGAGCGTGCGCTTCATGCCCGCGTATAATTCGCGATCGTTCTGGTTGGCACAAAGCCGGTCGCGAAACAAAATCATGCGTTGGGTTTCCGAGCAGCCGTGACTAAAGACGTGCAGGTTGACTGGGGTTTCGGGCCCTTTAAACATGCGATGCTCGTTCCACTTTGCCTCGCGGATGCGCAGCACGTAGCCAACCGATTCAAGGGAAGCCACGTAGCTGGCTTCGTCGGAAGAATCTGCAACTTCCAGAACGATGTCGACGATCGGCTTGGCCACGAGCCCGGGTACCGACGTCGAGCCGGCGTGCTCGATTCGCAGCTCTCGGTCGCCCAAGGCTTTTCGAATACGCGCGGCTTCTCGCTCGAAATGGCGTGGCCATTCCGGATCGTACTCAACCAGTGTCACTCGGTCGTTGAGCACCGTCGGCTCACCGATAGTGGCTTCCCTGATCTGTTGATCGGTTGATGGACCCGACACGCCGGGCGTTGTCCTTCGCAAGCTGCCGTAGCCTCTCCTGAGGGCTTGGTAAACTCCTGCTGCGTCTCCCAAGCCGTCCCGCGTGCGCCGGCGCGCCTACGGCAGGGAGTCGCTGCACCCTCGGTAATCGCTTGCTCATGACCCTTACGCTCTACGGCGCTGCTGCGGTAGGCCTCATGATGCTCTTCTACGCGCTGGAAGATCGCGCGCGGTGGTACATCCTGGCCTTTGCGGGTGCGTGCGTCGCCTCCTCAGTTTACGGCTTTCTGGCCGGGACCTGGCCGTTCGGAATCGTCGAAGCAGTCTGGGCGGTGGTCGCCTATCGTAAATGGTTGCGGCGCGGCACGGCGACTGCGCGGGCTTAAGCCATTTGCTCTTGCTTGCTTGGTGAAGCGAGAGAGCACCTTTTTGCGCGGATTCTAACCCCGCTTTTGCGCCCGCGGCGGTATAATCTGATCAATATGGTTAATGCACGGGCTCACAAGACAACTCTGGCGTGCCTCGCCGCGACGCTCTTCATTGGAACGCCGCTGGCCGCGGGCGCGCAGTACGTTCCCAGTTACGCAACTCCGGTTGCGCGGCAGGAATCGATCAAGGGCATCCTTACCGGGTTCAACGGCGCCTACATCGTGTACATGCGTGACGATCGTGGCTACGATGACCACATCACGTTGCACGACGGGACGGTCATCAATCCGACCGGCATTAAGCTGGTCGAAGGGATGCGTGTAATCATTTACGGCTACACGAACGGTTCCACATTCGGGGCAAATCGCATCGACGTATCGCCGCCAGACTACGGCGGCAACCCATACTATAGCAATCCGTACGGAGATTCGTATGGCGGCTCTCCGTACGGCTACGGTGGCTCACCGTACGGGTACGGTAACTCCTATGGCGGCTGGGGTCCCTGGTGGGGCGTCGGCGTCGGCTGGTGGGGCGGTTGGCCCGGCTGGGGTTGGGGAAACGGATTCTTCGGCACTCCATGCTGCTTTCGCGGACCCTTCTTCCCCGGTCCGTTCCGCGGGCCGTTCCCAGGGCAGTTCCGCGGTGGCGTTCATGGCTCGATTAGCGCGCCCGTTCACGGAAGCGTTCAGGGTGGAGGCGGGTCGCACGGTAGCGTACACGGGCCCCCGCGGCCTTAGCCTAGCCGGCGGCGCGACACTGAGGGACCGCTACCAGAGCGACCCCTCGGCCACCAAAATGTAGAGAATCGGGCCCAGGCCCCAGATAATGCTGACGATGAACCAGACAACCTTCTTGAAGGTCGCCATGTCGTTGCGCGTCAGCAGGTTAATCCAGACCAGGATCATCGCGATTGGGTGCAAGATGATCGAAAGCAGGATTTCGAAGAAGAGCTTCATGCCAACCTATTCGGCCTTGCATCGCTTTGACGCCTTCGCTCGTTATTAGAAGCGTAAAGGAGGCGCGAGATGAAACACGATGTTACACCCGAGATCCAAAAGACCGAACAGGAGTGGCGAGCAGAACTCGATCCCGAGCGCTACCACATCTTGCGTGAAGCCGGTACTGAAGCGCCCTTTTCAGGGACGCTCCTACGTGTAGAGGACGACGGGACCTACGTCTGCGGCGCCTGCGGTCAACCGCTCTTTACCTCCGATGCTAAGTTTGAATCCCATTGCGGCTGGCCGAGCTTTACCCATCCGGAAGAACAGGAGAACGTCCGGCTCCTTGATGACCTTAGCCACGGCATGCGCCGCACCGAGGTACGCTGTAAGCGCTGCGATTCGCATCTCGGTCATGTTTTCGAAGACGGGCCAGGGCCGCGCGGTACCCGTTTTTGCATCAACTCGCGCTCGCTCGATTTTCAATCCTCACAACAATCCTAAGCAATGGCGATCAAAGCCCAATTCCCGGACGAGCAAGCCACCGACGGGAGTTTCAAACGACAAGAAGATGAATTCCGCGACTGGGTGACGGCCGACGGCAGCTCGGGCTTTCCGGCCGAACCGGGACGTTATCACTTGTACGTTTCGCTCGCCTGCCCGTGGGCATGTCGCACGATCATCGTGCGCAAGCTCAAGGGCTTGGAAGAAGCGATCGGCATGACGATCGTGGATCCGATTCGCGACGAACGCGGCTGGCGCTTTACCGCAACCGAGCCAGATCCGGTCAACGGCTGGGCCTTCCTGAGCGAGGCTTACTTTGCCACCGATCCCGGCTACCGGGCTCGCGTCACCGTGCCGGTTCTTTGGGACAAACAACGTGGTCGTATCCTCAGTAACTGCGACGACGATATCATGCGTATGTTCGAACGCGAGTTCGACGAGTTTGCCGCCAATCCAAAGCTCGATCTCTACCCGCGCGAGTTGCGCGCTCAGCTCGACGAGATCAACGACTGGCTGTACGAAACATTCAACAACGGTGTTTACCGCGCCGGTTTTGCCACGGCTCAGTCTGCGTACGAGCGGGCGGCCCACGGCGTTTTCGCGACGCTTGACGCGACGGAAACGCGTCTCGCTAACCGGCGTTATCTCTTCGGAGCGCAGCCGTTAGAAAGCGACTGGCGGTTCTTCGTAACGCTGGTGCGTTTCGACCCGGTCTACTACGGTCACTTCAAGTGCAACCTTCGCCGAATCGTCGATTACCCGAATCTCTACGGATATCTGCGCGACCTCTACCAAATTGACGGGATCGCTGAGACGGTAAACTTCGATCACATCAAGCGTCACTATTACGTCACGCAAAACGAGATCAACCCAACCCGCATCGTGCCGATCGGTCCGCTTCAAGATCTCGCCGCGCCCTCCGGCCGAGAGCACTTGGCCGCCCGCTGACGAAGCCTCCCACTATGGAAGACGGCTCCTCGCCGGAACGCCCGAAACCTCGGCCTACCGGGCACCGCAATTTGGGAGAGTTCTTGAGCGACCTGAAGAGAACGGCGCGACGGCGTCTATCCTCTAAGGAGAAGAAGCCTTGGACGGATTCCGCCGGGCAGCCCCCCGAGAAATCCGAGTCCGAAGAGCCGGCAACATAAGGTCTTTCACAAACTCCTAGCGCCCTTGACAATCGAACATATGTTCGATTAGGATGAATCTCCCATGGCGGCGCTGGCGGCATCCGAAATATGTCATCCTGAGCCTGATCGAAGGACAGCGAATCCTCGCCTGAGGGCTTTCGAAGTCCTCAAAACCCGTCTGGCCGCCAAGGGGCAACTGCCATCCCAACCGGCTGAGGGGATAGTAGCCACTGCCATCCCCGAATTGGATCGCCTGCTCGACGGCGGTTTTCCATCCGGCATCGTAGCAACGCTCGAAGGAACGACCGGGCGCTGGAGTCTTGCGGCTGGTTTGGTGGCTCGAATGACCCGCCGCAGTTTGGTCGCGATCCTCGACGATGGAGGGCTCTACCCGCCGGATCTGGCCGAAGCGGGGGCCTGTCTCGAGCGAGTCTTGGTCGTTCCCGCGCGTAAGGCGCTTGCCATCGCCCGTGCAGTGGACATTCTCCTACGTTCGCGCATCTGCCGGCTGATTCTCATGCCGGCAATCGCGCTGCGCGATTCAGTTTGGACGCGATTGGCGAAGCTTGCGCACCGAAGCGGCGTGCTCTTGATCGTCATGGCGGCACAGGCGGGTGCCGCACTGGGCGCCGCAGCGGGATTGCGATTGAACTGCGCGCTCAAGCGGATCTTCATCGACGGCAAGCATGGACTCTGGGGAGCTTTTGTCGGCTTCGAGCTGTGCGTCGACGTGCGCAAACACAAGCACATGGCTCCCGGGCGCAAGACGCACTTACGGGTGGGGTGTGAGGGAATGCGCGATGTTGCTCTGCGTTAGC
Organism: Candidatus Cybelea sp.; assembly: GCA_049696515.1. Taxonomy (GTDB): domain Bacteria; phylum Vulcanimicrobiota; class Vulcanimicrobiia; order Vulcanimicrobiales; family Vulcanimicrobiaceae; genus Cybelea. The sequence continues at coordinate 7,472 of JBAVTZ010000123.1, forward strand.
GTCTCATGTAATGCCATGCAAGAGATGCCGGCTCGGGCACTCTGGGAAGAGATGCTCGATGCCCTCGATGCAATCTCACCGTTAGTTGACGACGTTCGTCCCGGCTTGGCTTTTCTCGACATGTACGGAATCGGCGGCAATGTGACCGCCTGGATAGCACAGACGCATTTGGTCCTGGCTCATTTTGGGTTTTCGCTGCGAATCGGTGCGGGGACTAATAAGATCGCCGCGCGCGCTGCCGCATATGTTGCCGACGGGAACGTCTGTGAATCCGGTATGGAGTGCGAACTGCTGGCACCGCTGCCGTTGGTTCTTCTCGACGTCGAGCCGGCGACGGTCGAGCGGCTCCGGCTGCTCGGCATCGAGCGGCTCGGGGATCTGGCTCGATTGCCGCACGGACCTTTCGTGCGACGCTTCGGCGTCGCGGCGGCCGCCTGGCACGAGCTCGCGCGCGGCATCGATCGTAGGGCATTCATTCCGCGCGGCCACGCCGTTGCAATCGAGGCCTCGATCTTCGGTGAAGGACGTGCTAACGACGAAGCCGCGGTTTTCTTTGCTCTGCGTCTGCTGCTGGCTCGCATCTGCGCCGATCTCGGATGCTGCGGCAAGCGCGCCGGCGCGCTGCACCTAGCGATCGAGCTGGAAGACGCCGACACGCGCGGCTTCAACGTGCCGCTCGCGCTTCCGACCGCACACGAGCGCACGATGTTCGATATGATACGCGCAAAGCTGGAAGGGGCGAGATTCGACGCTCCAATTATCGGGTTACGGGTGCAGGCGCTGCAACTCGAGGAAGGAGGAGAAGCCCAAGTGCTCTTTCCCGCCGACGACCTCGATCCGCAGAAGATCGCGGTCACGATCGCCCGTCTCGAAGCAGTGCTTGGAGAAAGTATCGCGCGAGCCCAGATGCGCGAAGCACACCTGCTCGAGGAGCGCTTTGCTTACGAGCCATTTCTTTCTCATCCTGAGCGCTGTCATCCTGAGCGCTACCCTGAGCACTGTCATCCTGAGCGGAGTCGAAGGACGGTCCAAAAGACGTCCGCTCAAGCGCAAGCGCCGGGCGAGCTCGTTCCGCAGTTGCGACTGCTCGAAGTGCGTGAAGTACCGGTGCAGGTGCGCGGCGGAGAGCCGGCGGTCGTCGATCGGCAAGCGGTACTGGAATGCGTCGGCCCATGGCGCATCGACGAGCGAGCTCACGTACCCTCTCCGGTAACGCGCGACGAGTACGACGTCGTTCTGGAAGATGGAACCTTCGCGCGCATCTACCGCCAAGGCACGCACTGGTACTTGCGAGGCGTGTATGAGTAGAGTTTGCTACGATGGAATATGCTGAGCTGCATGCATGGTCAAACTTTAGTTTCTTGCAGGGAGGCTCGCACCCGGAAAGTCTGGTAGACCGCGCGGTCGAGCTAGGGTTATCGGCGATCGCGCTAACCGATCGCGACGGTCTCTATGGAGCGGTTCGTTTCGCGGTCTACGCGCGTCAACGAGGAGTTGCCGCGATCGTCGGCAGCGAGCTAACTTTCGAAGACGGCTCGCATATCGTGCTCTTGGTTGAAAGCGAGTCAGGTTACGCGCATCTGTGTGAGCTTATTTCGACCGCGCAGATGCGAGGAAGCAAAGGCGACGCGCGTCTGTCGTTGGACGATCTCAAAGATCGGAGCGATGGGCTGATCGCCCTTTCGGGCGGTCGGTGCGGCCGCATCGAGCGCGCACTCGTCCAAGATGGTCTGGAGGCGGCGACACGAGAAGCGCGCCGGCTCGCTGCACTCTTCGAGGGGCGATTTTATCTCGAGCTTCAGCAACACCTTACGTCTGAAGAGACGCAACGCAACTTGCAGTTGGTACGGATTGCGCGCAAATGCGGCTTGCCCTATGTTGCGACTAATGGAGTCGTGTATGCTGTAAAGGATGATGCGTTGCTTGCCGACGTGCTCGCCTGCGTGCGAGAGGGCACGACGCTCGAAGCCGCCCGTGCGGCCAATCTGCTGCGCCCCAATGCAGAGTTCCATCTCAAAGCACCCGCCGCAATGCGCCGGCTATTCGCCGATTATCCCGAGGCGATCGATTCCGGCATCGAGATCGCGCGGCGCTGCCGTTTCAGAGTGGAGCGTTTGGGGGGGCAGTTCCCGCTTTTTCCGGTGCCGGAGGGAAGCTCGCCGCAGAGCTATCTACGCAAGCTCGTGTATGAGGGCGCCGCCCGGCGTTACGCTATGCCCCTCGAGACCCGCGTAGAGCGGCAGCTCGAATACGAGCTCGGCCTCATTGCGAAGATGGATTTGGCCGGTTATTTTTTGATCGTATGGGATATCGTCCGAGAAGCGGGCGAACTCGGCGTTCTCTGCCAAGGGCGCGGTTCGGCGGCAAACTCGGCGGTATGTTACGCGCTCGGCATTACGGCCGTCGATCCGATAGCGATGGACTTGCTCTTCGAGCGGTTTATGTCGGAAGAGCGGCGTGAAATTCCCGACATCGATATTGACTTCGCTCATCAAGATCGCGAGCGCGTGATTCAGTACGTCTACGAACGCTATGGGCGTGCGAATGCGGCGATGGTCGCCGAAGTGATCACCTATCGCACGCGCTCGGCCATCCGTGACGTCGGCAAGGCGCTGGGGCTAAGCTTGGAGCAGGTCGATGCGCTCGCGCGCGAGTACGATGCGCGCGAGTCGCTTCCGGAGGACACCGCTCCCGAGCTCCTTTCCCCGCTCTGCCGCCGAATTGCGAACTTTCCCCGGCATTTGGGAATTCATTCCGGGGGCATGCTGATCACGCGCGATCCGCTGGTGCGCGTGGCCCCGGTCGAGTGGGCGACGATGCGCGATCGCACCGTCGTGCAATGGGACAAGGACGACTTACAGGATCTCGGCTTGATCAAAATAGACCTGCTCGGTTTGGGGATGCTCTCCCTTTTGCGCGAAGCCTTCACACTCTACCGGTCTTGCGTCGATCGCAACGATCGTTGGCTGCCGGCATCGGTCTCGCCGGATCTTGCGCTGCACACGATCCCGGCCGACGACGAGCAGACCTATGCCATGTTGCATCGCGCCGATACGATCGGCGTCTTTCAGATTGAATCGCGGGCTCAGCAGTCGATGCTGCCGCGGATGAAGCCGGCCTGCTTTTACGACATCGTCATGCAAGTTGCAATCATTCGGCCGGGGCCGATTCAAGGACAGATGGTCCATCCGTTTTTGCGCCGGCGCTCGGGAGCTGAGGAGGTGACCTACCCGCATCCGAAGCTGAAGCCGGTTCTGGAACGAACGCTCGGGGTGCCGCTCTTCCAAGAGCAGGGAATGCGATTGGCGATTGAGGCCGCCGGCTTCTCGGCCGGGGAAGCCGATCAGCTGCGTCGCGCAATGGGACACAAGCGCTCGCGCGAGCGCATGCAGGCTATGCATGCGAAGCTGGTGGCGGGCATGATCGGCAACGGCATCGACCGAGCCGCCGCGGAACAGCTCTTCCATATGCTCGAGGGCTTTGCCGATTATGGTTTTCCGGAATCGCATGCCGCCAGCTTTGCGCTCTTGGCCTATGCGTCGGCCTACCTAAAGTGTCACCTTCCGGCCATCTTTGCAGCCGCCATTCTCAACGTGCAGCCGATGGGATTCTATTCAACCGAAGTGCTGGTCAACGACGCACGGCGTCACGGCGTAACGGTAAAGCCGATCGAAGTTAACGCGAGTAAGTATTGGTCCCATGTCGAGCCCGACGGTGCGCTGCGTTTGGGATTTCATCTTGTGCGTGCATTAGGTGAGGTGCAGCAAAAACGTTTAGAAAAGGCCATTACGCAAGGGCCGTTCGACGACGTGCTGGCCTTCGCGCAGCGCACGCAGCTCGAGCGAGAGACGTTGGAGAACCTCGCAATTGCCGGCGCTTTCGCACCCTGGTACGCGTCGAGGCGGGAAGCGATGTGGGCATTGCGCGGCATCGACGAGCGCGAAGCCCGGGGGGAGCTCGGCGCGCTTATGGACGTCGACGAGCCGCCGGCCGTTTTCGAACCGGTGGCGCCCAAGAAACTCGTAGCCTTCGATCTTTGGTCTACCGGCGTAACCCCCGCCGGCCACGTGATGGAACACTTTCGCGATTTGCTCGCGGCGCGACGCGTCGTTCCAGCTGTCTACTTACGGGAACTCCCGCCCAACAGTTTCTGCCGCGTCGGCGGCCTGGTCATTACCCGTCAGCGTCCAGGCACGGCCAAGGGCTTCGTCTTTTTGACGCTTGAAGACGAAACGGGACTCGTTAACGTTATCGTGCGCCCGAAGATCTACCAAACCTTTCGCCGTCCGATCCGCACGTCGTCGGCGCTGATCGTCGAAGGAACGTTGCAGAAGGAGAGCGGCTGCATCGACGTGCTGGCGAAAAAAATCTGGAACTTCGACGACGAAGGCATCACGCGTACGATCGCCGTTCACAGTTTTCAGTAGCGGGCACAAAATGAGCCGATGTGCACTATTCTCTGGAGCGAGGGTTAAAGGCCGCGCCGGCCAGTTCGGCGCTGCCCGAGAGATCGCTGTTAAAGCTGTACTGGTAGGTCAGCCTGCGAACGTCATACTTGTAGACGTCGACTTCCATATTCTCGAAGTCGGCTGCGACGAACTCGGTCGACGTTTCATTCAGATGACCTGAGGCGGCATTGCCATGCAGCGGGAACGGACCGCCTACAACGCTGCAGGCTGGATTACATCCGCGATACACCCAAATTTGTCCGGTGCTCGCACCTTCGAAGTCGATCGAGACGATGTTGCCGTTCTCATCTATATCGAGCCCGCCGTACGACACGTTCTTGAAGCCGGTCGCAGCTTGTCCTGCCCCCGAGCAGCGCTTGAAGTAGGTAAGACTGGCCGCGTCACGAGCGTCGTACGAGCTTCCCCAGCAGTCGCCGTTTCTGGCCATCGCAACGCCGGCGACGGAGTTGTCCATGTTGGGATTTGTCAGGTTTGCGGTACAACCGCCGGCAAACGTGCAGACCGAGATGCTGCCATGCGGTTCACCAGCGTCTAGGATATTTGCGACGGCGATCGTTCCGGTTGCCGCGTTGGGGCTGGCGGCGTCCGAGGGCTGGCCGTACACATCGTTCAACGACCCGAGCTGCCTGCCGCACATGTGCGGCCCCTTGAAAACGAAGATCAAACGATCGTTGCCGTCGGAAACCATCAAATCGCCCTTGCCGTCGACTGCGACTCCGTCCGACGAGCCAACCCCGCTCTCGTAGCAAATAGGTGGCCGGTCGTGCCGGTTGCTGGCGGCGTAGCCGTATATCTGTTGCGTGTTGTCACTGACGTAGATGCCACCCTCGGGCTCCTTCGCGTTCGGCGAGCCAAGCTGCGTGAAAATCCTTACGGCGGTCCCCCGCAACTGGGGTGGAATAAGTGTAGCCAGCCGCACCCAGCGACGTACGGGCACGTAGCGGCCGTTGACAATACGGAACGACGATCCGGCGGCGCTCGGCACCGGGGAGCTGAGCGACGGCCCGTTCGTGGCGGAGCAGCTTGCGAGAAGCGCCGCGGCGACCGTCGTCAACAGCGCTGACGTGGTGAAACGCATGAGCGAGACCTCCTCCGCGAGCCCGTTTAGCGATTTGGTGATGATCGCTAAGCGCTCGGAACGATTCGGCGCAAGTTCGCTGTTCCCCACCGTAGGCATGGACCTCACGATGCCCTAATCGGCTTCTTGTGAGGAGTGATAAACGAGAAAAATGTTAAAGGTCAATAGCAACCAGCTCGCCCCGCTTTCATGGTCTTCGCCCAAAGGGAAGTTCGTCGGAACAGGAGTCGAGATTTCGGAAGCACTGGGGCGTGACCCACGCTCGACCGACCTGCGCAAACGTCATCCTTTTGACGTCGAGATCCTCCATATTCCGCCGGGAAAGGCACCCTACCCGTACCATTCGCACAGCGCGCAATGGGAGTTCTATCACGTTATCTCGGGGAGCGGCACCGTGCGACACGAGGATGGAACGACGCCGGTGGCAGCCGGCGACGCTTGCCTCTTCGAGCCGAGCCAGCCGCACCAGTTTTTCAACGATGGCTCCGAGGAACTCGTGCTGTATGTCGTCGCCGATAATCCGATCGGCGAGTCGTGGTACTACCCCGACAGTGGCAAATGGGGCGTCGCGTCGCCAAAATATGCATACATCCGATCGGAGCCCTTCGACTACTTCGACGGTGAAGAGTGACGCCGCGAAAGAGCGGCGGTCCGCGATCCTGCTACAAACGCAATGGCGCGCCAAAGACGGCGTTTGAAACGAAAAAGGCCGCCGAAAGAGCGATTCCCACGACCTCCAAGGGACTGAAGCCTTACCGATGCGAGCTGCATGGCTGGCACCTCGGCCATTGAGAAAAAGATGATGCACGTCATCATCGCGACGCATTTAGCGCGATGGGATTCCGCGCTCGTATCGTCGTAAGGTGCGGCTTATCGCTCTGCACAAGGAGAACGCCGTGCGCTGTATTCCATTCAAGAGCCGACTCGTAACGGTCGCGGGAGTGGCGCTTTTCCTCTCAGCTTGCAACGGGAATAGCGGGCCTAGCTCGTCGCCCGGGCTACCACTCGCGAATCAGCAATTGGAGCAAGCACCGTTTCAGCGAGTCCACCGCCCCGCCGCCAGCGGAAAGATTCAACACGTCGTCATTATCGTTCAAGAAAATCGCAGTTTTAACAATCTCTTTTACGGGGTTCGCGGCGCTCACACCGTAAAATTTGGCTTCAACGAGAACGGCACGAAGATCCCGCTTCAGCCGATCGGCCTCGAAACTAGCTGGGATATCACGCACGATTCGACTGACTTCTTCGCGGCGTGCGACGGTCAGGGAAGCATCCCAGGTACTAACTGCAAGATGGATGGCTTCGACAATGAGAGCTGGGGATGCGGCAGGGGTGGGGAACCAAGTTGCCCCAACGCCAACCCGCCCTACAGCTACGTGCCTCACAGCGAGACCAAGCCCTATTTCGATATGGCGAAGCAGTACGTGTTAGCCGACGAAATGTTTGCCTCGAACTTCGACGCGAGCAGCTTCATCTCGCATCAGTACATCATCGCCGGACAAGCCGAATCGGCCGTCAACTATCCCGATGGCGCCTGGGGTTGTCCTGGTGGCTCCGGCGACGAGATCTCCGAGGTCGGCCCACAGCGCCAGATTCCCAATGGTAACGAAGTCGTCTGCTGGAATCCGACGACGCTCGGTGACGAACTCGACAAGGCCAATATTTCCTGGGCCTACTATGCCGTGGCATATTCTGGACAAGATCCTGGCATTTGGAGCGCCTATCAAGCAGTCAACCACATCTATAACGGGCAGGATTGGAACAAAGACGTCATCAGCCCGCCGTCGCAGTTCTTGACCGACGTCGCCAACGGAAACCTACGCACGGTCAGTTGGGTCACACCAACCTGCGCGAACTCTGACCATGCCGGTTGCGGGTCGAACACGGGGCCCGCTTGGGTTGCCTCGCTCGTCAACGCGGTAGGCCAATCAAAGTATTGGGACTCTACGGCGATCTTTATCTTCTGGGATGACTATGGCGGTTGGTACGATCCCGAGCCGCCGGCGTATAAAGATTACGATGGTCTCGGCCTGCGGATTCCAATGCTGATCGTCTCGCCCTACGCGAAAAAAGGCTTCGTGTCACACGTGCACTACGAGCATGGCAGCATCCTGAGGTTCGTCGAGGACCAGTTCGGCCTTCCACGGCTTGCGGCGAGCGACAAGCGCGCCACTCCGCCGGCGAATGCTTTCGACTTTTCTAAGCCGCCACGGGCGTTCGTCACAATCCCATCGGCGCATGGCAAGGAGTACTTCCTCCACCAAACGCTCGATCGCCGTCTACCGGATACGGAATAGGAGAACGCCCATGCGCTGTATTCCCGTCGAAAGCCGGCTCGCGGCGGTTGCGAGCATGGCGTTTTTCCTCTCGGCTTGCACCGGAAATAGCGGGCTTAGCTCGTCACCGGCACTGCCACTCGCGAATCAGCAAGCGGTGCAATCGCCATTGCAGCGAGTCCACCGCCGCGCATCCAGCACCAAGATTCAACACATCGTCATCATCGTTCAGGAGAACCGCAGCTTTAATAATTTGTTTTACGGCGTTCCCGGCGCCCACACCGTAAAGTACGGTTATACGTCGAACGGCCAGAAGATCAAACTCCAACCGGTCGGGCTCGAAACCAGGTGGGATATCGAGCACGATTCCTCGGGGTTCTTCGCCGCCTGTAACGGGACCGGCAGCTACCCTGGCACCGATTGTCAGATGAACGGCTTCAACAACGAATCATGGGGCTGCAGCCGCAGCGGGGGGTCGCGCTGCCCCGATCCAATCCCGCCATATAGCTACGTACCGCATAGCGAAACGAAGCCGTACTTCGACATGGCCAACCAATACGTATTGGCCGACGAGATGTTCGCCTCGAACTTCGACGCGAGCAGCTTTATCTCGCATCAGTACATCATCTCCGGCCAAGCGGAATCAGCTGTTAATTTTCCTGCAGGCGCGTGGGGCTGTCCCGGCGGCTCCAGCGACAACATCGGAGAGGTTGGTCCGGAGCGCCAGATTCCACACGGCTATGAAGAGGTCTGCTGGAATCCGACGACGCTCGGCGACGAACTCGACAAAGCCGCCATCTCCTGGGCTTACTACGCGGTCTCCTATTCCGGAGACTACCCGGGCATTTGGAGCGCCTATCAGGCAATCGACCACATCTATAACGGGCCGGACTGGAAAAAAAATATCATCAGTCCGCCGAGCCAATTCCTGAAGGACGTCGCCAATGGAAATTTGCGCACCGTCAGTTGGGTCACGCCGACCTGCGCGAACTCCGACCACGCGGGTTGCGGTTCCAACACGGGCCCTGCCTGGGTGGCGTCGCTCGTCAATGCGATCGGCGAATCGAAGTATTGGGGCTCGACGGCGATTTTTATCCTGTGGGATGACTATGGCGGCTGGTACGATCCGGTTAAACCGAGGATGGTCGACTACGACGGCCTGGGCTTGCGGATTCCAATGTTGATTATTTCGCCCTACGCAAAGAAGGGCTTCGTTTCGCACGTACACTACGAGCACGGCACCATTTTGAAGTTCGTGGAGGACCAGTTCGGTCTTCCAAGGCTAGCGGCGAGCGACAAGCGCGCCAACTCGCCAAAGGATGCGTTCGACTTCTCGAAGCCGCCGCGGGCGTTCGTCACAATCCCATCGGGGCACAGTAAGAACTATTTTATCCAGCAGCCGCTCGATTTTCGCCCACCCGATTCGGAATAAACACCGCCGGCATCTAAGCGCTGGCCACGCGATCGTTCGTACGGTAGCCACTCCGTAAAGTGGGCCGATCGGTCGAAGGAAGCTGACCGTGCCTCCGCTTGTAACGGTCATATACGCGAGCATTCGCCCTGGTCGTTGATCCTACCAGCAGTCACGCTATTGTGATCGGAAGAACGACTGGATGAACTTATCGGTTTGCTCGTCTAATTCAAAGGCATGGTTGGTATGCTTGAGGTACGCCCCGAAATCTGGATCCTTGTGCTGTGCCCAATCCCACTGGTCTCGATGAAACCCAAATTCGTACCGTTTTTACTCAGGTAGAAATGCAGCGATCAGCTCGTTGTTGCCGATCGCAGTCACTTCGGTATCTATCGCCGAAGGGTAATCTTCGTGGAGATAGTTTCTCGTCGTCGATTCCGCGCAATCGTTTGAAGATTGGGGCATCGGTGTTGTCGAGCATCGACCCCGACCCCATACACGAGCGACCCCCGCGGGGCCGCGACCGAGAACCTTGCCCCTCGGTCGCGCTCGGCGTCTTCGTGGTACGCAAAGTTTCCCGGGCGGCTCTATCTTCCGGAACTTTTTGGTACTAGTATATTCGTACTACTCTCCATCCTTCCTGGCGCCCCCCGGCGCTGAAAGGCAAGAAAGGTTAATGCACAAGACGATCGTCGCCGCCTCTCTCGCGGTTTCAGCCGCACTACTTGGCGGCTGCGCTGCTGCCGGCGGTAGTTTCGGCGGCTCGGCCCTGCCCAGCGCGAGTCAAAACCTGCGCACCACAAACGCCTCAAACGGGCTGCGGCCGGTCGATTCGGTCGGAGGCGGTCTTCCGGCGGCGCAGCATCGGCCCAAGCACCCTCGTCGCGCGAAGCGGCCATTTGACTCGGTCGGCGGCGGCCTCCCCGCCGTTGGTGGGCATTCCTGAGAGACCGCGAGCCGAAGGCTAGTACGTTGGTACTATAGAAGAGCGTGACGGGCGGCGTGCCGCCATATCCCTCGCATCCAATCGCTAGGTCGGTACAATGCGGACAACCGTCAGATCAAATGGCCAGGGCTTTGCGAACGATGAGTTTGAGAAAGCTTTAAAAGCCGCCGATTTCGAGCGCTGCCGTGAACTCGTAGAGGCGAGCGAGCGAGTCGATGCCCTGCTCTGCGGAGCGCGCTTAGCTATCCGCGAGCGCCGGTATCTTGATGTCATCGGCTCCCTGTCCGACTTCCCCCACGCTCCAGCGCATCAGCGAACCGCCCGAGACGTGCTTTTGGGCGCCGCGTTCGGTTCGACGAGGGACTACGTTGCGGGGCGCCGGCTCATCGACCGTGCCCTTCAGGTGTTGCGTCCCGGCAATCCGTTATACGACGAGGCATTGTATTACAAGGCGGCCATCGCGTGGATGCAGCACAATCACCGCGAAGCCGAAGAGGCCGCGGCGGTTGAACTCGACTCAAAAGACCCAAACAATCGCGCGCGAGCGCGCATCGTGCTTTCATGGATTGCCTTGCGCCGTGGCGACGTGCTGCGCCAGGTCGAAGAGCTGCAAAGAGCTCTCGACGAACTGGACGCAGCCGCCGAGCCGGACCAGTACTTTCGTGCCAACGCCCTCTTAACGCTCGCGTTGCTATGCCGCGAACTTCCCCTTCACGACGCCGCCAAGCGCGTTCGTAGCATTTACGAATCGCTTCCTTGGACGGCGGGTCTGCAGCTCGAGTGCTTTCAGGTGACGCGATTTTTGGCCGCCGTCGACGAACTCGAGGGCAATGAGTTGGCGGCTTTTGCCGGCTTTAAGAACGCGGCCCGCCTCGCGCCTTCGGAGCACTGGGGTGTGCTCTGCTATCTCGACCGAGCGTTGCTGGCAAAAAACACCGGCGAAGCGGCTTTTGCGGCCGAGCAGCTCCAGGATGCCCACGAGATCGCTCAGGACCTCTCGTGGAACGATGTCACCGGCGAAGAACGTTCCGCACTTCTCGTACTGGCCGAGCTTTTCGCTCACCAGGACGCTCCCATTGCGGAGCAATATCTCGCACGATTCCGCTCGCTAACCGCGTCGGTTATTCCGATTCTCTCTTACGGAACCGACCCTCGCGTTCGAGGATTCGAGGCCTATTCACAGGGCGTCGCCTGGCTGCGGCTCGGTGATGCCGAGCAAGGGAGAGCGGCGCTCACCGAAGCCTGGGTTATCTTTGAAGATTTCAACTATGCCTGGCGCGCTGCTCTATGCGCGTTGGCGCTCTACGAGGTTACGCGCGACCGGCGTTGGATCGAGCGCGCTGCGCGGAGGATCGATCCTTGGCCGCGTAGCTGGATCGCGCGCCGCATCGGGCAGGCGGCAGATGCCACGGTGGTTCCGCTCGATCGGATTCCACGCGCGAAAAGAGAGGTACTGGAGCTCTTGCGTGCAGGACGCCGGAACTCGGAAATTGCGCGCGCGCTCGGGCGTAGTCCGCACACCGTGCGCAATCAGCTCGCGCAGCTCTTTCAAACCTTCAACGTGAAAAGCCGCGGCGAGTTGATGGCCGTGCTTTCCCAGCAAGTCGTTCCGGTTACCTACTTGCGGCAGCGCCGACGTAAGGATGGCCCGGTGCGCCCGGTTTCGCCGTGAACTCGTAGAGGCGGCCGTTGTAGGTGGCGGTCCCTGAGATCGTGCCGTCTGCGGCCATTGTGCCGGTGAACGACAGTGCATTTCCAATATTGAGCAGCATGTACCCGTCGCTCGGACTGACGGTGCCGATCACCGGTTCCACGCGATCGTTCAACCGGTCAGGACCGACCGACATCCCTCGGTAGGTACCGGTGATCGTCCCGTCGCTGACGACCAATTGCATCGTACCGGCATGGGGGATGGTGGACCGTCCGAAGAGCGGAGCAAACGCCGCCACATAGGGCGTCGAACTCGCTCCCTGATTGGTTACGGCAAGCGCAGGAGCTGCCGAAGCGGCGATGGCAAAGAAAGCCGCGGCCAATAGGTTGCGGCGACATCCGGAGAGTTTCATGGGCTTATTCTGACGGTTGCCACTGCGCGAGCGCTGAGTTTTCGATGAACGGCGCATTAGCATGTACCCGGGCAGGCTGAGCAGCCTTACGGTCGAACCTGCCGGGCACCCATAAATGCCGGCGTCTGATTGCTCGATCTCAAGCGCAACCCGGGGCGACGTCGCGGCGATCGCCCCGCTTTTCGACGCCTATCGCGAGTTCTTTTCCGGTTATCACGATCTTGAGGAATCGCAGCGCTTTTTGGAACGGCGATTCGCAAATCGAGAATCGGTGCTTTTCGTGGCGCGAATAGGCGACGAAGCGGTGGGCTTCATTCACCTCTATCCACTCTGGTCTTCGTGGTATTGCCGGCGAATTTGGTTTTTGAGCGATCTGTTCGTAAAGGAATCAAGCCGGAATCGCGGTTTGGGACGTCGTTTGGTCGAGCGGGTCATCGACCACGCGCGAGAGACCGATGCGTTGAGCATCATGGTGGAATTACCCCGACGCGAGCCGCACTTGACCGAATTCTATGCCAACCTTGGGTTCGCGCGTGACGAGGTGTTCGATTTGGCGCGTTACCCGGTTCGGCGGGTTTGAGCTGCTACCGAGGAAAACGTAGCTGCATGGAATCGATCGATCGGCGTACTTTCCTGCTGAGCAGCGGTGTGGCATCGGCAACTTTGGCGGCTGCAACGCCCGTGGCGGCCCGAGCGGACAGCGGCGCCGTCTTTCTCTCGACCTGGCAATGGGGCATCGAAGCGAACACCCGGGCGGCCGAAATCTTTGGCGCTGGGGGATCCTTACTCGACGCGATCGAGAAAGGCATCAACGTTGTCGAGGACGATCCCAACGTCACGACCGTCGGCTATGGCGGTTTGCCGAACGCGCAGGGCGAGGTCGAGCTCGATGCCGGCATCATGAGCGGAACCACGCATCGGGCGGGCTCGGTTTGCAACCTGCACAAAATCAAAAATCCAATCTCGGTGGCGCGACTCGTAATGGAAAGGACGCGTCACACGACGATGGCCGGCGAAGGCGCGTTGCAGTTCGCAATCGCGATGGGGTTCGCGCCGCAGCAGCTCCTCACGGTGAAAAGCCTGGAGGCCTGGCTCAAGTGGAAGAACGCACCGGATCATACAACGTTTTGGATCGACCGCGAGCATCACGACACTATCGGCATGGTTGGAGTAGATGGCCGCGGCCACGTCGCCGCCGGGTGTTCGACGAGCGGACTAGCGTGGAAGATTCCCGGGCGCGTCGCGGATTCTCCCCTCGTCGGCTGCGGCTACTATGCCGACGATGCGGCCGGGGCGGCGTCGGCGACCGGCGATGGCGACGTGATGGCCAACTATTGCACCTCAATGTTCATCGTACAGCGGATGGCGCAAGGGGCGCATCCGCAAGGTGCTTGCAATGACGCGATGCGCTTCATGGCAAAAACGGCGCCGGACATCCGCGAAAATATGTACTGTGTCATCGCGATTAATCCGAGCGGCGAGATCGGTGCGGCGTCGATGAACTCCAAGCAGTCGCTGCAGTACGCACTCTGGCGTAAGGAAGGCGGCGCGCTACACACCGCATCGGCGTTCTTAGGCTGAGGCTCTTGCCTTATCGTTTACTTTGTGATACAAAGTAAACGATGGAATTGCAGCGGGCGCTCTCCGATCTGGCGGAAGTCCGCGAACGCCTGGCACGCCTGCAACGCTTCGAAGGCTATTCGGGAGTTGCTGCCGCGGCCAGCGGCTTGGGCGCAATGCTTGCGGCCTTCGTGCAGCAACGGACGGCGCCGATGCCGGCGTCGCCTGGCGACCTACGCTCCTACCTGATCATTTGGCTCAGCTGCTTGGCCGCGGCATTGGTGCTGAATTACGGCGCCGTTGCTGTGTGGCTGCTCAATCATCGCGCCCCCGGCGCGCGCAGCCGCTTTCGCACCGCGGCGCTCTCGATTGCGCCAAGCATCGTCTTGGGTGGCGCTCTCAGTTTTGCTCTCATCGATCACCGCGCGTACGCGCTCTTGCCGGGAACCTGGTTTGCTTTTTATGCGATCGGTCTTTTCGCTTCACGCGGGGCTATTCCAAGCTCGACGATCGGAATAACGATCGGGTTTGCAGCGCTGGCGCTGGTTTTTTTGGTGACGCCGCTCAACGCGTTCGCGCTCGCGTGGTGGGTGATGGCGCTGGGATTCGGCATTGGGCAGCTTGCGATCGGCTATCTCATTTGGCGGGATCGCGGAGCATGAGCAACCTAAACCAGGCACCGTTCGCCTATCCAGGCCTCGAGCGAATCTTTCACGAGCGCGGACGGCTCGCGATCTGCACCTGCCTAATTGCGCACCCGAACGGCTTAAGCTTCACCGAGCTGCAAAGTGCCTGCGATTTAACCGATGGAAACCTAAACCGGCACCTTCACGCGCTCGCAGGAGTTGGAATCGTAGCGACCGATAAGCAACGCGGTTCGGGGCGGCCGTTAACCGTCTATCGAATTACCAAACCGGGGCGCCAACGCTTTCTTGCCTACGTTGACGAGCTCGAATCGGTCGTTGCCGACGTGCACGAACGTACGGTAGGCGTCGTTAGGGAGGCCAGGCCGGCAACGACATGATCCCTCGTCACGTCGCGATTATCATGGACGGCAATCGGCGTTGGGCGCGCGAGCGTAAGCTGCCGATTGCATACGGCTATCAGCGCGGGCTTGCCGCTTTACGGCGAACGGTGCGAGCGGCACGGCGCGCGCAAATTCGGATTCTCACCGCCTACGCCTTTTCAGAAGAGAATTGGAATCGGCCGTCGGGAGAAGTCGATTTCTTAATGGGCTTTTGTGTTGAGGCCGCAGCCGGCGAGTTGCGCGCGCTCGCTAATGAAGGCGTCCGCATCCGGCTCTGCGGCCGTGGCGATCGGCTCCCCCCTGCGACCCGAAACGCGCTGGAGGAGCTGGTTTTGCAGACGGCCCGAAACAGCTCGCTCACGCTGAACCTCGCGGTAGACTACGGGGCGCGTCGCGAGATCGGCGATGCCGCGCGCGCTCTGGTGCTTGAAGTGAGCGCGGGCCTGCGGGATGCGGATTCCATCGACGAGCATGCCATCGAAAGCCGGCTCTATACCGCGGGGATGCCCGATCCGGACCTCGTCATCCGAACCGGTGGCGAACTGCGTCTCTCAAATTTTCTCTTGTTCCAAGCCGCCTACGCAGAGTTTTGGGCAACTAATACTTATTGGCCTGATTTCGGCGAAGTCCAATTACAGGACGCACTGAACGATTTCGCCTCACGACGACGCCGCTACGGAACCTAGTGTTGAGGGCTCGAGTTGTTTCGACCGTACGCAATCACGACCGGGGTTGGCGACTTCGCAATGAGCTCGTAGGAGAGCCGGCGTGCTTGTTCGGCTTCGCTATCGCCGGTAATCGCGACAAAAATTAAGTCGGCTTCGACGAGTTTAGCATTCTTCAGAATTTCTGAAATGGGTTCGCCGGCGGCGCTCGCGGTTTCGATCGAGCCGGCGTGGCCGTGGAAGGCAGTGCGGAAACGCTCGAGTTCCCGATCGACTGCGACCTGCATCGCCTGGTGGAGGTCGTGTTCGCCCGGCCACAGCCCGTAGGCTTTGTTCCACAGCGCGCCCTGGCGCTGCGGCCAGGTCACCAAGACGATCTTGATTTTATCGACCATCCGCCGGTCGATGATGCGGGCGAGCAGATCGGCCGTTTTATAGCCACCGTCCGATCCATCGCTCACGCAGAGAATATTCATCCGGACCTCCAGCCGAAGATGCGCGCTGAGCTTCCAGCTTATACCCCGGCCCGGTGTGGCGTACCCAACCGGCCTTCAGCGCCACGGTTGGCCCGCGAAGGCGGGTAGCCCTCGTTTCACCAATCTGATCAGTCCTGGAAACCAAACGAAGACGCTTAGAGAGGCAGCCTTGATGCAAGGGAAGCACGATTTAGGAGCGGATTTCGACGAACACCTTCGCGACGAGTTCGAATGGACGCGCTGCCGCCGGGCGTCGCACCGACCGGAAGGCACGTCTTGTTGCCCGTGATCGTTTGCGACCAACGCCCTTCTCGCCGATTGACAACTGGCGCCGAATAACGAAAAGAGGAAAGAAGAATGATTTCAGGTGGGAATGCCACGGTTTTTGTATCGAGCATGGACGACGCAGTGAGGTTCTACACCGGCGTGCTCGGCATGCGGCTCACGAATCGCTTCGGCGATGAGTGGGCGACGATCGAAGCCGGAAAGGGACTGACGATTGGCCTGCACCCAGCTTCGCCAAAATACCCCGCACCCGGAACCAACGGGTCGACGATGCTCGGGCTCGAGATTGACGAGCCGATCGAAATCGTCGTCGCGCGGCTTCGCGAGAAGGGCGTGACGGTCGCGGACTCAATCGTGGACGGCGAAGCCGGACGATTTGCCTCCGTAGAAGACCCTGACGGTAACGCGATGTACTTGTGGCAGACGACTCTCGATGCCGCCGCCAAGAGCTAACACTCGATTTGCAGGTAAACCAAACCGCGTAGGTCGAGCCAGGCGCGGCCTTCATTCTTCACGAGCCGCATCAGCGGCTGCTCACAGGCAGGGCAACGAACGACGATACCCGGCTCGAACGCGTAGAGACGCGCCTCGGCGACGCGAGTGACCTTACCGCACGTGACGCACTACCCCGCGGCAGCCGTAAGATCTACCGAGAAGAGTTCGCGTAGCTGACCGGCAACGGCGTTTCCGTCAAAGAACGAACGATCGTTCATGATGTTCCTCCGCCAGTAACGTCACTGGCCAGTGGGTCCGAAGCGCTCGGTTTTAATGCGGGATGGGTCGTGCCCAGCCTCGGTAAGAAGCCCGGCTACGGCCTCAACGAAGGGCGTCGGCCCGCAGACATAACACGCCGGACGTTCTTTCGCACTAAAGGTGGTGTTTGCGAGCAGTGCGGCGTTAACACGCTGCGGAGGTTGCGGCCAGCCGGGCGGCGTCGTCCGCGTATAGGCGTAAGCCACGGTTAGTCCATCGTCTTCAAGCGCACGTCGCTGCAACTCACCCGCATACATGATCGCTTCCGGCGAGCGAACAGAGTAGAGCAGGCGAAATGGTGGGCGGGGCTGGGCTTGCGCGCGGGTTCGAATCATCGCCATCAGCGGAACGATGCCGGAGCCGCCGGCGATGAGCTGCACGGGTTCCGGCGAAATGGGACGCCACACAAACCAGCCGCCAAGCGGTCCGCGGAGCTCCAATGGGTCACCGGGAGAAATCGTGTAGGCGAGATACGGTGAGACCTCGCCATCTGCGATCTGTTCGACGGTCAACTCGACGCGCTCTCCTTGCGGTGCGTTTGCGATCGAATACGATCGCACCGCGGTGTAACCGTCCGGTGCTCTCAGGCGGACGTCGACGTGTTGCCCGGCATCGTGCCCTGGCCACCCCGGTACGTTGAGTACTAGAGTCCGCGCGGTCGCGCTCTCATCGTGCCGCTCGAGCACCGTGGCAACGTACCAAACTAATCGCCCCAGTACCGTTGTTCCCGCCACGGATCTCCATAGTTGTTATAGCCAAGCCCTTCCCAGAATCCCGGTGCGTCTTTGGCCATCAGCGTAATGGCGTTCACCCACTTAGCGCTCTTCCACAAATAGAGATGAGGAACGAGCAATCGCGCCGGACCGCCGTGTTCGGGCGCAAGGTCTTCGCCGTTGTAGCGAAATGCAATCCACGCTTTCCCGTCGCGCAAATCTGCCAGAGGAAGGTTGGTCGTATACCCGCCGTATGAGTGCGCCATCGCAAAGCCGGCGGAGGTTTGCATGCCGGTCAGCAAGGTATCCAGCGAGACTCCTTCCCATGCCGTATTGAGCTTGGACCATCGGGTGACGCAGTGAATGTCGGTCGCGATCGGTACGCTCGGCAGCGCGCGAAACTGCGCCCAGCTCCATTTACGAACCTCTCCGCTTTCCGTGGTCAGCGCAAACTCCCACTCCTCGAGCCGTACCTTCGGAGTTGGACCGGCCGAGAGAACCGGAAAATCCTCGGTAAGATATTGTCCGGGCGGAAGCTTCGCGCTTGCCGTCCGGCGCCGTCCGACGAATCCCGGCGAAACCGGCTTCTCATCGCTCATTCTACACCGCCACCTCGATGCCGAGTTCAACCCGGCGATTGGCCTTGATTTGAAGCTCCGCTGCCACGGAGCGCGATAGACGCTGCATCACGTCGAAAAGACGGCGCTCCCAGCCCGGTAACCCACCGTGGCTTTTTCCGACAATCACGGGATTCCCGTAAACGAACAACGTCGAATCCTTATCGATCTCAAAGGCGGCCATCGTGCAGGCCCGCAAGATCGGCGTTATCCGTGGCGGCTCCATGTATCCGAAGGCAGCCGCGATGCGCACGACTCGTTGCGAAACGCGATCGATCTTCACGCGATGCGCATCGGGAACGTAGGGAAGCGGGGCCGCCGTAAGCGTCAGCAAAACGACCACCTCTTCGCTGACGAGGCGCCCGAGCCATTGATGGCTGGTGAAGAATGGAACGCCGCTCGGATCGCCCGTGAGCAGGACGACGGCACCCTTGGGAGGCCCGGCGAGTGCGCGATGCGCGGTCAAGAATTTTTCGACGGGTTCTTGCTGAGCGTGCATCTCGCGCGCTACCGCCCGGCGCCCCGTGAGCCACGTGATGGCAATCACCACGATGACAGCAGCAACGAGTAGGGGAACCCAGGCACCGTCGATGAATTTTGGCAGGCCGGCGAGCACGAAGGTAGCATCCAGCAATCCGAAGGGGACCGCCACCGCAAGTGCGTAAGCGCGCTTCCAACGGAGCGCGCGCGTTGCGACAACATAAAACATGACGTCGGTGGCCAGCATGGTTGCGGAGACGGCGAGACCGAACATTCCAGCGAGCCTCTCGCTACTGCGAAAGGTGACCACGAGCAGGACGCAAACAATTGCAAGGATCGCGTTGATCACCGGGACGTAGACCTGACCGCGCTCGTCCTTGGAGGTGTGCATCACCGCCATGCGAGGACTAAGATTTAGAGCAATGGCTTGTTCCGTGAGCGTGAATGCCCCTGAAATGAGCGATTGCGATGCGATGATCGTGGCGGCGGTAGCCAATGCCACCATCGGAAGAAGCATCCAGCCCGGTGCGAGCGCATAAAACGGCGAGTCAAGCGCATGAGGGTTCGCGACGATGATCGCGGCTTGGCCGGTGTAGTTGAGAACGAGAGCCGGAAGGACGAAGACGTACCAGGCGAGCGTGATTGGGATGCGGCCGAAGTGCGACATGTCGGCATAGAGCGCTTCGGCCCCGGTCATCCCCAGAATGATCGCGCCGAAGATCAAAAAACCGAAGATGCCATGATGCGTAACGAACCAGGCAGCCCATAGCGGATTCAAGGCCGCCAGAATGGCGGGGTGGGCGATGACTGCGACGAGCCCAGTGGCGGCGATTGCCGCGAACCAGAGGGCCATGATCGGGCCGAACATTACTCCGACGCTCTGCGTCCCGCGCCATTGAATGGCAAAGAGCCCTAGCAGAATTCCGGCGGAGAGCGGAACGATGATGGCTTCCGCCGCCGGCGTAGCCACACGCAGGCCTTCGACCGCTGAAAGTACCGAGATCGCGGGCGTGATCATTCCGTCGCCGATTATCATCGCGCCACCGGCTACCGCCACCCAGACGATCCAATCGGGGCGTATCGGGACTCCGAAGATCTGTGGCGGCTCGGCGCGAGCAAGCAATGCGAGGATCCCGCCCTCGCCATCGTGGTCGATGCGCATTAAAACCGTGACGTACTTGATGCAGACCACAAAAAAGAGCGTCCAAATCAACAACGAGACGATTCCGATGGCGTTTGCTGCAGTGGGAGCCGCATTGGCGGTGGCAAAGCAGGTCTTTAGCGTGTAGAGTGGGCTCGTTCCGATGTCACCGAAAACAACTCCGAGTGCGGCCACGGCGAGCCCGCTAGGAAGCGGTCGACGAATAACGGCGTGCTGCACGCTCACTCGCTCCGGACGATTGCGTGGCGCACGCGTTGCATCACAAGTAGCATAGGTCTTAGGCTGAATTCGTGGAAAAGCCTGTGGTGCATTGCCCGCTTACTTGCTTATGGAAGCCGCGTCCAAAACCGTAACGCCATCCTTAGGCGGCGAGTCCGCTCTCAGGCACCCGGCGGAGCGGCCGTACTTTATCGCATCGGTCATCCTGAACTTTTTGCTTATGGGCCTCGCGATTGTGTTCGTCGTCCATACGCCGGCGTGGGTCAAGGAGCATGCCTTCATCGCGAAAGAGGTCACGCTCTTGCGGGTGCTCGCAATCTCGGCGCTGGTCGCTATTCCCGGGGCAGTCCTAATTCGCAATCGAAGGCGTGCGCTCGTAGCCGGCGACTCGGTGCGCCTCTCGCCCGGACAGTTTCCGGAGATCTACGCGATCCTCACCGAACAATGCCGGCAGCTCGGCATAAGCGACGTTCCGGAGCTCTATCTGACCGTTGGGACGATTCGGCCGTTCTCGGAAGCGTTCTCTTCCTGGCATAAGAACTTTATCGTCCTTCATCAAATTATTTTGGATATCGACTACCGAAAGTCACTCGACATTGTTGCCTTCGCGATCGGGCACGAGTTAGGGGCAATCCGCCTCAATCACACGGCATGGTGGAACGACATGCTCCTGACTTATGTCTCGACGATCAAATGGCTGATCAATCCGCTGAAGCGAGCTCGCGTCTACTCACGCGACCGGTACGGCGCGTATCTCGCCCCCACAGGGTTCCGCGGGCTGTTGATTTACGCCGTTGGCCGTCGCCTGATGAACGATATGGACATCAAGGACTACCTCGACCAGGCCAACCAATACGGAGGCTTTTGGGCCGAACTCACCATTCTGACCCAGCGAAAGCCCTCGGTTTTGCACCGTTTACGCGAGCTCCAGAGCGCCGGTTTCGACCTCGAGTTGCCACCTGCTATAAAAACGGAAGACGCCCCAACCGAACGAGACCGTAGATAAGCGCCAAGACACCAACGGCAATTGCGATCGCGTGACGCGGGAACACCATCTTGGTACTCACCCCGGCCAAGAACGACACGCTCGCGAAGATGACCGTCAGGAGCAGGAACTCGTCGGCGTGGAGGGCGGCAGTTTGAGCCTGGTCGAATTCGGCACTGGCCTGCGCGTTAAACTTTCGCGCTTCCGAATTGGCTCGCAGGGTGTACTGGGGCATCGCGAACGGCGATGACGGCGCCTTGGGGTTTTTCAGTGGTTTGGTAGCCAGCCAGGCGTCCATCGCGGGACGCATCTCCGGGCGGAAGCGTCGCCGGAGGAACTGAGCCTCGCGCGTATCGCCGGCAGCCACCGCATCCACATAGTGGAGGAAGAGCGTGACGTCAATGGACGTTAAGATGCTGGCTCGGTCGGAGACCTCCGCGGACTGAATGCGATTTGCGCTGGCGAGATTGTACAAACGCGCTTGCTGCTCCCCCCATCGGGCCGATTGATAGCCGCAGACCGCCGAGAGCACCGCGGCCACCGAGATCAGCGCCACCGACGCGACGTCAACGATTCGGTCAGTGGCCTCGCGATCCAGCATTACCCCTCCCTTCGGTCCGTAAAAACGTGGGACCGGATGGCGATGATTGCGGCGCGGCATGGAGAATACCCCTCCATGCGCTATTCAGCGAGTACGTAATGCATCTGGACAAGCTCGTGGCGCCGACCATGCTGGTGGCGCTGACATTTGGGGCTGGACTTCAGGCCGATCGGGAACATCTAATCGCGGTCCTGAAAGCCTTCGGTCTGCTCGGGAAAGCCCTGCTTGCGAACTTCATCATCGTGCCGATTCTCGGTGTATTGATCGCGAAACTTTTTGCGCTGCCGCCTTTCGTTGCGACGGGTTTTCTCTTGATGGCGATCGCTCCCGGCGTTCCCTTCATCCTTTTCAACACCAGAAAGAAGGGCGGCAGTCTTGGGCTCGCGATCGAGCTCGCAGTTTTCTTGCCGCTACTGTCGATCATTACCGTTCCGATAACCGCGCAGCTCGTTCTCCCGGCGGGGGCTGCCGCAGAGCTGCCGCTCGGGCACTTTGTACTCACCCTGTTGCTTTTCCAGCTCCTCCCGCTGCTGGTGGGCATCAGCATCGGGTACCGTGCACCGGGGATAGCAGGCCCGCTCGCGCGCATTTCCCGGATTGTCTTTTTGATAACTTTGGTAGCGTTGCTCGTCGTGCTCGCGCCCAAGATCGCGCACGACGTCACGGTCGTCTACGGTTCGCGCGGGATGCTCGCGATGCTCTGCCTCGTGATCTTGTCGTTGGTCACCGGGTGGCTCTTTGGGGGGCCGGCTCGCGAGATGCGGCGGGTACTCGGTATCGGGACCGCGCTGCGTAACATCGCCTTGGCCGCGGTGGTCTCGACCTCGGCCTTCCGAGGTACGCCGGAGGTTGCTTCCACCGTCGTCGTATACTTGCTGATCCAGGTCGTGGTTGTGGCGATCGTGAGCGCCTACTTCTCGCGCACTGCGGCGCAGGCGGCAACATGACGCCGCCGATAATCTCGGAGTTCGGGTTCAGCAAGCTCACCTTCGTCGACTACATCTCGCTGACCGCCGCCACGACCAATGCTTTCAACGGGGCTCTCCTCGCACGTCGTCCGGATCACTATAGGCACTTCACGGTTATCGGCGTTATCCTGTTGGCGTACGCCGGCGGCATCGGGGGCGGCATCGTGCGTGACGTTCTCGTCAATAAGATCCCTTCGCCGCTAATTAATCCGTGGTACCTCGTCGTGTGTCTTACCGCGGCGGCGCTCGCGCTCCTTATCGATTTCCGCAGCGAACAGCGTTTTAAGGACGGCCTCTTTCAGTTCATGACCGCGTTCTCGCTGCCGTGGTATGCGATCGTCGGCGTGCAGGCGGCACTGGCTGTGCACCTGGGCTACGCGGCGGCGGTGCTTATCGGCATCATCGCGACCACGGCCGGGCGCTGGATTATCGACTCGGCCTGCCTGGTCGTTCCGAAGCAGCTCGTCCGCGGTGAGTTCTGGGTCACCGCGGCGGGACTCACGGGCATCGCATACCTGCTCTGCAACCAGGTGTGGGGGTGGTCAGCGATGGTGTCCACAGCGGTGGCGTTCGTCGTCGGCTTCGGATTCCGCCTCATGTCCCAGGCGTTGGGTTGGGAGGAATGGGAGCCGTGGGAGCCCGAGGAATTGGAGGAAGGCGAAAAAGCACGCAAGACCCTGGGCGAGGGATTACGCGCGGAACTCGGCCAAAGCGATTCGGGCTCAGGAAAGGCGTAGTTAGTATTTAACAACCGTCCGAGGTTATAAGGGAGTGTCAATCCATGAGTAAAACTGCGGAAAAGGGCTCGACTCCGCTGGTAACCCACCGCGAATTCAAGCTGCTCTTGAAGCCGGAGAAGTTTCCGACTCGGCGCGCGCTGCTCGAGTTCAACGAGCTGCTGCAGAAGAGTGCCGAGAAGCTCGGCGTGCACTACGAGCCGGTGGAGTCGCTCGATTCGCAGCTTCGGATCGTTCAGTTCTACGACACCAAGGGCCAGGATTTGCGTAAGAATAAACTCATTTTCCGCATACGCCAGATTCGGCTAGGCGGCTGGCCCGACGACAGTTGGGAGCTCACCTTCAAGTGCCGAGCTCCTGACTACGACAAAGCGGCGAGTTTCGACACCAATACGACTTTCACGAAACTGCAGAAGAAGAAGTTCAAGGAAGAGCTCGTTCGGGGCGAGGCCGCTGGAACGATGGACAGCATATTTTCTAACAACGTTATCGTTGAGTATCCGGAGGTGCAGCCGGAGGTTCCGCTTTCACGCCTGGCCAACGCGCTGCCCCATCTCAAGACCTTGGGACTGAATATGGACGAGGCGCTTGCGGTCGTGGATGGCGCCAAGGTCTTCGAGATTCAGTCCACGCTGGGCACGCTCTCGTTCGGGCATGGCGTAACTGCACATGCATCGCTCGCCCTGTGGGCGCGTCCGGTTCCGGACCGCTTCGAGCCGTTGGTCGCGGAGTTCGGCTTCTCGACACATGTGCTCGGCACGGACAAAGAGGAGAAGGGTCAGGAAGCCGCCGACGAGTTCTTCAAAGCCCTCCAGCTGCCGCTGCAAAACTACCTCGCCGACGGGACGACCAAAACGGCGTTGATCTACGGAGACGCAGGAGCCTAAATACCCATAAATATCAAAGAGCGAGCGCCCATTAAGGGCGCTCGCTCTTTATTTAGCTCCGGCGACTACGAGCCGCTGTGCGCCGCGACGGCTTTTTGAATTTTCTGCTTGATCTCGTCGAGGTTAAATGAGGCGCCGGCCTGCATAGGCGGGAACTCGATTGCGCTTTCCGCAGCCTTCGCGACAACCTCTTGCACGAGCACGAAGCGCCAGAACTGGTACGCAAACCAGTTATAGAACGCGAGCGAACCAGACATTCCGGTACGTTCGAACGGGTCGAGCCGGATGTTCGTTAAGATTGGCCAGTCGACTTTCACGGTACCGCCAAGCCATCCACCCGGCTGGTCGATGAAGCGATATTTATAGTCGTTGACCCGCACCGCGCCGAGCGTGCCTTCGGCGAAGTAGAAGATCTCGTGCCGGTTCGAAGGCCCTTTCCCGGTGATCAGATCCAGCTGATTGTAGCCATCCAGGTGCACTTTGTAGGTGCGGTCACCGAGCTGCTTACCTTTTTTGAGCTCGTCGACAATGTTCGGGTTTCCGGCGGCCGCGACGAACGTCGGAAACCAATCGAGACCCGAGAAGATTCCGTTTTCGACTTTTCCGGCGGGAACTTTTCCGGGCCAGCGGACGATGCACGGTGAGCGGAAGCCACCCTCGAGTACCGTTCCTTTACCGCCGGCAAAGGGCGTTTGGCCTCCATCCGGCCAGGTAAAGTTCTCGGTACCGTTGTCGGTAGTGAACATGACGATCGTGTTCTCGTCGAGACCGGCGTCCTTGAGCTTTTTCATGACCGCGCCGACGATATCGTCAAGTTGCGCCATTCCGGCTTCCGAAATCGACCAACCGTTCTCGGCGTTACGCATGCCCTGGTATTTGGGAGAAAGGTGGGTAACCACGTGCATGCGTGTCGGGTTGAGCCAAACAAAGAACGGCTTGTTATCTGCTTGGGCTTTGTCGATGAATTTTAAGGTGTGGTCCAAAATCTCATCGTCAACGGTCTCCATGCGATCTGGGTAGAGCGTGCCGGCATCTTCAATCTTCTGTTTCCCGACTTTTCCCCAGCGCGGGTCGACGGTCGCATCGTCTTTATCGGTGGCCCAGCAGTGGAGCATGTTGCGAGGGCCGATCTTATCTTTGAGGTCCTGCGGATAGTTGGGATGAGACGGATCCTCCATCGCGTCGAGATGGTACAGGTAGCCAAAGAACTCGTCGAAGCCATGGACCGTCGGCAGATATTGATTTAAATCGCCGAGATGATTTTTACCGAACTGTCCGGTGGCGTAGCCCATTGATTTGAGCGCCGTCGCAATCGTTGGCGCTTGATCCGGCATCCCAATCTTCGCTCCGGCCTGACCGACGGTGGTCAAGCCCGTTCGAATCGGGAGTTCGCCGGTGATAAAGTTCGCGCGGCCGGCCGTGCAACTGGCCTCCGCGTAGTAGTCGGTGAATCGCATACCTTCGGCGGCCAGCCGATCGAGGTTGGGAGTTCGGCTCGCCATGATTCCCTGATGATAGGCGCCGATGTTAAACCACCCGATGTCGTCGGCCATAATGGCGACGATATTTGGCACGCTTGGAGCGGGCATATGAACCTCTTTCTTACGAGCGTGAAGCAGAATGAGTGATCCATCTTGGCCTAGCAAAAGCTACTCGACGTCGCACTCGCATATTGGAAGTCCCGTGCGCTCACATTCCGGAGAGTGCTTGCTTGCTTTACTTTTTTTTGCTATGCCGTGTTTCTGAAAAAACAATGCAAAGCGCTTTGGATGCGGGATGAAGTAAAGCGCGTAGCGCTTAAGATAGTCTTTATGCTTGAGGCGGCTCGGGATGCGATGGTATGGATCGAAGGCGGAAGATTTCGCATGGGATCGGATCACTTTTATCCCGAGGAGGCCCCGGTGCGCGAGGTTCCCGTTGACGGATTTTGGGCCGATGCCTACGCGGTGACCAACGCCGAGTTTGCGAAGTTCGTTCGTAAGACCGGTTATATTACGGTTGCCGAACGCCCATTGGACCCGGCCGAGTACCCGGGAGCACCTCTGGAAAACTTGGTTCCCGGCGCGCTGGTTTTTCACATGACTGCGCGACCGGTCAACTTGCGGGACTACTCGCAATGGTGGTCCTGGGTGCCCGGGGCCTGCTGGAAACATCCCGAAGGCCCGGGCACTTCCGTCGATCCTCGACCCGATCACCCGGTCGTGCACGTTGCGTTTGAGGACGCCGAGTCGTATGCGAGCTGGGCCGGAAAGCGACTACCAACCGAAGCCGAGTGGGAGTTCGCCGCGCGCGGCGGCCTGGATGGGAAAGACTTCGTTTGGGGCGACGAGATGGAACCCGATGGAAAGCCGGCTGCGAACACGTGGCAAGGTGAGTTTCCATGGAAGAGTATGGCCCGCAACGGGCCCCGCACCGTGCCGGTGGGCAGTTTCGCCCCCAATGGCTACGGGCTTTACGATATGGCTGGGAATGTTTGGGAGTGGACCAAAGATTGGTTCCTTCGCGACCGCACCGCGGTTGAAGCCCCGTGCTGCCCCGGCGATGCGCGCGAACTTAGCTACGATCCTTGTCAGCCGCAGTTCCGAATCCCGCGCAAAGTGCTCAAAGGCGGATCGTTTCTCTGCTCGCCCAGTTATTGTCTCCGCTTTCGTCCCGCCGCACGTTCGCCGCAAGCCATCGACACCGGCATGTCCCACCTCGGCTTTCGCTGCGTGCGAGATTCGGCATAGCGCAAAGCAGCTCTCGGCCTTGGCAGGCGTTCGGGCCGGGGCTGGTATCAGGAGCATCCGCGAACGACCCGACGACGGTCGCTTCGCTTGCCGTCGTCGGAGCGACGACGGTCTATGGTCTTGCATGGCTCGTAGTCTTGTTGTTACCGATGCTCGCACTCATTCAGACGATTGCCGCATCGGTGGGCGCCGTATCCCAAATGAGCCTGCAGCAGGCCATCGCGCGCACGTATGGACGCGGCGCCGCCATCGTAGCGCTTGCAGCCGTCGTCGTTATCGGGCTTCTCACGCTGGGTGCCGACATCAAGGCAGGCGCCGAGGCGTTAACCTTGCTTTCCGGCCTTCCACTCTATTACTTCGTCTTACCGCTGGTCGTTGTCGTCGGCTGGCTGCTCGCAACGAACTCGTATTTGAAGATCGAACGCATCCTGGCGTTCTTTACGTTGGTCTTCCTCTGCTACGTTGCGAGCGCCATCTGCGCGCGCCCGGATTGGGGAGAAGTGCTCCGCAGTATCTTGATACCGCGCTTTAATCTCTCACCGGTCTTCGTCACCGGAGCCGTTGCGCTGCTCGGAACGACGCTTACCAGCTACGAGTACTTCTGGGAGTCGATCGAAGTCGCCGAGCGGCGCCCGGCACTTGCGCAGCTACGTGCCGTCAAGGCCGACGCGGCGCTGGGCATGCTCGTTGCAGGTTCGAGCTTTCTCTTTATCTTGATTGCGTCGGCCGCGACTTCCGGCAAGCACCAAGTACCGGTGCGCACCGCGCTCGATGCCGCCGTGGCGCTGAAACCGCTGGCAGGCTCCTGGGCGCAGATATTATTTGGCGTCGGTCTTCTCGCTTCGGCGACAATTGCAATTCCGATCATTGCGGCCACCAACGGCTATGTAATTGCGCAGACCTTTGGTCTGCGCGCCAGCTTGCGATTGAAAGTGAATGACGCGAAGGCGTTTTATCGTGTCATCTTCGCGTCGCTGGCGATCGGGGCGGTTTTTGCGCTCTTGCCGATTCCCACGATCGCACTCCTCTATTGGGTTTCCGTCGCCGCGGGGATTGCAACGCCGGTCACGCTCGCCCTTTGCGTCCTCGTTGCGCGAAATCCCGAGGCGATGGGCGGGCGGCCCATTGGCGTGCGGCTTGCGTCGGCGGGTTGGGCAGTGACGGCGATCGTCACGGTCGCATCCATCGGGTTTTTTCTCACGGCCGCTCGGTCGCTTTTTCACGGGTAAGTTCGCACATCGCGATAACCTGAAGGCACAGCGATGGCCGGCGAGGTACGTTTACGATAAGGAGGAAGGATCGATGAAACAAGCTTTACTCGCCCTCGCCATCGCGGTTTTTGGTCTTGCCGGTATTGGCGGATCGCTCGCGCCTGCCGCCGCGCAACAGAGCGGCATGCAAAACGTCACGGGCGATTGGGCGCTCGAGGTGACTGGTGACAGGTTCTTGACTGGTACGCTGCACATCACGCAAGTAGGAAACACGATCATCGGCAGCGCCGAACCGGCTAGCGGACAAGGCGTCTTGCAAGTCAACGGTACGCTGGCCGGCCAAACGTGGTCGGCGAAGTGGCGCGGACCCACCGGGGCTACCGGATGGTTGACGGCCCACTTCAATAACAAGGGCACTAGCTTCAGTGGCGAATGGGGTTACAACGGTCGCCCGGCCAACGGCCGGTTTGTATCGAAGAAGTTCATCGCCACCCCGTTCTAGGAGTTCGCTGGCTCGACGCGTCGACTACGGACTGGCGCTTTGCCAGTTGCTGCGATCTACGCCGGCGAGAGAGAGAAGTTGCGTCGAGAGTTCTTCGATTCTGCCGTCCTCCGGCTTGGGAGAAAAGATATCGGCGTTCATCTCGACGCGCTCTCCCTCGGCACGATGCCGCGTCAACGATTGGAGGCTCAAAGGCGATCCGCTGATCGCGCCAAGAATTGTTGCACTCACGTTTGATTGGCTCACCGGTTCGCAAAGAATCGAGAGCTTATAAACCGTTTCGCCGCGCTGACGGCGGCTGGCCCGGATGTCGATCGCATCTGCGACCGGTTGGAGTAGGAGGTTCAACAGTATAATTCCCAACGTACCAACCGCGGCCGCCCACCAAAGACCGAACCCGGCCAAGGCGCCGACGGCGGCGGTTGCCCAAATCGTGGCCGCCGTGTTGAGCCCGGAAACGTTGAACCCCGAACGAAAGATCACGCCGCCGGCAATGAACCCGACGCCGGTCACAACACCGGCAACGATTCGCGTGGTGTCCCCGGACGAGATAATGGTGTCCAGGGATGCAAAGAGTGCCGCACCGATCGACACGAGCCCGCTGGTGTGCAATCCCGCCGCTCGTTGACGCCACTGGCGCTCGAAGCCGATGGCGACGCCCAGTAGCGCAGCGACGGCAAGGCGCGTCAGGATTTCGAGCGCGGTGACGTCAGTGGGCTTCAAATCTCGCTAAAGCTGGAACGTATAGCCCAAAAGCGGTCCATACAAGTTCATCTTTTGTATGTGGGCGGCGGGCGGAAAGTCGTTGTAGCTCAAAGCGCGGTACATCAAAAGCAGGGTTTGGCCATGATTGAACGCGTAGCCGGCTCCGCCGTAAGCCTGCCACGACTGGTTGCTCATGCCGAATCCCCAGTCGCCATAATACGGCACGAACCAATGATCGTTGTTAAAGAATGCCCTTCCGTGGAGTCCAAAAATCACGTTGTCGGCATTAGCCGAAGCCGACGTGTTTCCGGAAGGCGCGATGATGCCGCGCTTGCCGATAACTGCGTTGTAACTCAGCGCGAATGTCAACGGAATACTCCGGAAGCCGGCAAATGCGGTGAGGTCGGCGTTGTGCGTACGCGCCACAGTGAGGCCGGCCGCGGCTTCCCACATCGCCACAGCCAGCCGAGCGTCGGAATTAATGGTGAAAGGAATCGTTACTTTACCCAACGGCCCGCTGACCGATCCAGCGAAGGTCGCACTGGTCGTGGAGTTGAGGTAGATAAGGTCTCCAAAAAGTTCGCCTTCGCCTTTGCGCGCATCGAACGCAAACATGAACGCCGAGTTCAGTTTCGGTATGTAGTCGCTCGGTCCAGCCTGCACGCTATTTTGCACGAGGCCGCCTTGCCCCGGGCGGCGCGGAAGCCTCGGAATCGAGAATTGGAGGTTGGCCTTGACCGTCGGTCCCCAAATGTAGGGCGCGGCCGTAATGTGAAGAGCACCATCGTACTGACGATCGATCAACGTCGGTTGCTCGGTTGCAGCCGGACCGGGCACCGGCGTTTCTTGGGCGATCGTTGCCGGTGCTTGTTGCACGATTGTCGCTGGTGCCTCTTGCGCGCGGGCGGCCGCGGTCGCCGCGGCGATCGCCAACAACATCCCCGTGAGCGAGATCAGCTGTTTGGTCGAATTCATAGGTGTTCTCCGATTCTTCTCGATTAGCGCACCCCAATTTTCCTCGAGTGGCGCTGAGTGGCCTTCATTCTCTTTTAATCATTCGGTGCAGTATTGGTTTGACTGCGTCATCCGTCCCGTATAGACTTTAGTTTTAGCGGGTCTAACCGCAAGCTGGCCGGAGGTTATCGCGATGGACCGCTCACGGTATGCGTGCGTTGCGCTTGCGATGGCGCTAGCCGCGTGCTCCCAAGGCGGGACCGGTGCAGTGAACCAGGCGGTTCCGGCTCCGGCCCCCGCGACGCCTCCGTCAATTCAAGCGTCATCGAAGATCCGCCACGTCGTCATCATTTTTCAAGAGAACCGCACCGTCGACGATCTTTTCAACGGGCTGCCGGGTGCCGATACGGTGCGCAGCGGGCTCAACTCGCGCGGCAAGCGCGTAAGCCTTCGCCCCATTACTCTTACCGCGCCGTACGATCTGGGCCACACGCATCCATCCTTCGTGGTCGAATATGCGAGCGGCGCGATGAACGGTTTCGATAAGGTCGGGTCGCAATGCTTAAGCATCGTCGTCTGCATCCCAGGGCCTCTTCGCGCCTACGGGTTCGTACCCCGCAACGAAGTTCAACCCTACTTCGATATGGCCACGCGCTATACGTTTGGGGACCACATGTTTCAGACTAATCAGGGACCGAGTTTTCCGGCGCATCAGTACATCGTGAGCGGTACCTCAACCATAAGCACCGGCTCGTCGCTGCGAGCGGCAGAAAACCCGTTTAATCCGTCGGGAGGCGGTGCCGGCGGTTGCGACTCGCCTGCTGGGTCGGTAGTCCCACTGATCGACGAAGCCGGCAACGAGCGGCAGAACGCCTTTCCATGTTTCCAACGCCTCGCGCTCATGGACTTGCTCGAGGCGAAAAAGCATAGTTGGCGCTACTATCAATCTTTTATCGGGGCGGGAATCTGGAACGCGCCCGATGCGATTTTGAAGATTCGAGAGAGTCGTACCTATTCGACGAACGTGGTCGCTCCGCCGGCACAAGTGCTGACCGACGTCGCGCACCGACGGCTTGCCGATGTGATCTGGGTAACTCCGACGGCGAGCGCGTCCGACCACGCTTTTGCGACCAATGGCTCGGGTCCATCCTGGGTGGCTTCCGTCGTCAACGCGATCGGCCAGAGCCCATACTGGAAGGACACCGCAATCTTCGTCGCCTGGGACGATTGGGGCGGGTGGTACGATCACGTGAAACCACCAATCTACAACTCGTACGAACTAAGCTTTCGCGTGCCTTTGATCGTGATATCGCCGTACGCCAAGAACCACTACGTCTCGCACCGGCAACACGAGTTCGGGAGCATTCTAAAGTTTACCGAAGAGGTCTTTGGCCTGGGCTCGCTTCACACGACCGACGTTCGTGCCGACGATCTATCCGACTGCTTCGACTTCTCGAAACCGCCGACGAAGTTCGCAAAGATTCAAGCGCCGCTTCCACCCAGCTACTTCTTAAAACAACCGATCGTCAGGCAAGAACCTGACGACGACTTCTAGACAATGCTACGGTTGCGCGTATTTGTTTGCAGCCTTGGGCTCGCGGCCTGTTCGCACGCAAGCGTCTTTTCGCCGCTTCCCTCGAACGGATCGAATGCCTCACTCGTGACCCGGCTGCCCGCGAGCGCTAGCTACGAGTTGCTCTACAGTTTCGCTCAGGATGGCAAACCGAACGACGGCCGAACGCCGCTGGCCAACCTCATCGTCACCGGCGGCGCGCTCTACGGCACGACGCAAGATGGGGGGATTACCAACGATCAATGCGACCTCGGCTGCGGGACCGTCTTCACTGCCACCACGGGCGGCGCGGAACGGGTGCTCTACCGCTTTCGAGGCGGGGGGGACGGGGCGGCCCCGGCTGCGGGATTGCTCGCGATTAACGGCACCTTATTCGGCACGACGCGTGGCGGCGGCGGAAGCGTCGTATGCTCCGGAGGCTGCGGTACCGTTTTCAGCTTGAGCGCCAACGGAAAAAATGAGAAGGTACTCTACCGCTTCACAGGCGGAAGCGGCGGTTTGGCACCAGTTGCCGGCTTGATCCGCATCGGCGGCGCGCTTTACGGTACGACGGAATATGGCGGCGCAGCCGCTGGGTCGTGTTTTAACGGATGCGGCACCGCTTTCAAGGCGAGCATAGATGGCGAGAGGCAGAGCGTCATCTACCGCTTTAAAGGGGGAAAGGACGGCTCCCAGCCCCTGGGTGGCTTGACTCTACTCAACGGCACGCTCTATGGGACCACGCTCTACGGCGGTACGAGCACGAAGTACTGCTCGCTCGGATGCGGCACGATTTTCAAACTAGGCGTGAACGGCAAAGAAAGCGTGGTTTACCGATTCAAATATTCACCAGTCGGCACCGACGGGGCATACCCATCGGCCGGCCTTACGCTAGGGAACGGTACGCTGTACGGCACGACGATGGGCGGGGGAAATACCGGAGAGGGGACCGTCTTTAAGGTGAGCACTTCCGGCGTCGAGCACGTGATCCATCGCTTCAACCGCGGCCTCAACGGGACCGACGGCGTTTATCCGCTTGCGAGCCTCATCGCGACGAAGGGTACGCTCTACGGTACCACGCGTAACGGCGGAGCCAATGGCTCAGGGACGGTTTTTAAGGTGACCGCCGCCGGCATCGAAACCCTGCTCTACAGCTTCAAGGGCAAGCCGGATGGTGCGCAACCGCACGCGGGTTTGGTTGAGCTGGACGGTGCGTTGTATGGCAGCACCATGGCGGGTGGCACAGGCGGCGGAACCCTATTTAAGCTCACACCCTAGGGAAGCCCTCATTTAGTCCATCTCTGTGTCGCCTCGGGCCTTATTTACCGTAGTAAACTTCGGCCCTCGGCTCCTTGATCTGAACTAAATCAGAACGGCTGCTACCCTTTTTCATTTGCTGATGGCTGCGCCGACCGGTACGCCAACGCCTTTCGCGCTTTTGGTAGGCGCGCCGCCGGCTGGGTAGGCCCAAACGTTAGTACTGCTGCCGATGCCGCACCGCTCACCGCCTGCGAGTTGCCTTCCCTCTATCACAACCTGACCGACGTCACAAGAACCGCTCAACGGCGTCGTATGCTTGATCGTAGCGGTCGTACCTGAAATCGTGGCCTGATAAAGACAGGAACGCTTTTGGTCGTTGCATTTCTGGTCCCCGAGCACGAGTGTCGCACCGACACCTTGAACGGCTCCGGGGAAGTAGATCGTGCCGCCGCGGACGGTAACCGTGGACATCGATTTCTTTCCCTTCGGAAGCACCGAGAGCATGTATGACCGCTTGCCGCTCTGACCGCTGACATAGAGGTTGCCTTTGGCGTCATATCCGTCGAAGTAGTAGTAAACCTGGCTCGGATTCGAATACGGCGTCGGTGTTCCGGCAGCGTTCTTGTAAACCAAAACGCCGCCCGCGCCGCTATTGCCGAATAAGTCGGTGACCGCGAGATTGCCCGTCATCGGGTCGATCGCACAGCTGACCGGGTGTCCGCTCGGATCGCTCAGGCTGCTGATCGGGGTTTTTCTACCACGTGCGTATTCTAAAATCTGAAACGATCCGGTGTTTGCGATCCAAACGTCGCCACGCTTGTCGCCGCACTCGCCCTGCGGCTCGAAAAAGCCGGTCAACTTGCCGGTCAGCTTGAGCGCCGGAAAGCTATACATATAAACGTCGTAACTTCTCGAATCGGAGATATAGAGAAGCGCCTGCGCATTCACCGCATCGGGCGAGATCCACGACGCGCTGGGATCGGGGTGAACCGGGGTTGTGCCGGCTTCGATGGGCAGAAGCGCAGCCGATGCGTCCCTCCCTACTGCTTGCGCAGGTTGCGCTGCAGGACTTAGCGCAAGCGGCGACCCGCTGCTGCAGGCGGCGAGCAAAGCAACGGTTATTAACGCTCCCGATTTGCGCCGAGTCGGCATTAGGGCTGAGCGGTTACCGGAATCATGAGATGGGCGTATGGCGTCTCGGGCCACATTACAAAGGGCTTCGATGGATCGGGGTCGGGCGTCATCGGATAGCCCATGTCCTTGGTGGCCGGTCCGACGATCATCACGTGCGGTCCAGTCGTTACCCAATGATTGCTCGAGTTTGGCGCGGTTGCGAAAGGATCGGTGTTACTCGTTCCGTTATCGCCCGCGAGCATATAGATAAACCCGACGGTATTGGGGGGTGTTGTGTGCGTTATCAAGGCGTGCATCCAATCCATCGCGTTCTTGTCCGCGCACATTGGCGTGTTTGGGTCGAGCAACATGCAGGTAAACCCGTTTCCGCCAGTCTGGATGTTGCGTGGACTTCCGTTTTTCTCCATGGTAATGATCGTTGCGCCTCGCACAACGGGTTCCGGTGCGGCCCCCATGACCTTCGAGATATAGTCCGAGTTAGACATTGAGCTCGTATCCTG
This sequence comes from Candidatus Cybelea sp., assembly GCA_049696515.1. Taxonomy (GTDB): domain Bacteria; phylum Vulcanimicrobiota; class Vulcanimicrobiia; order Vulcanimicrobiales; family Vulcanimicrobiaceae; genus Cybelea. The sequence continues at coordinate 42,397 of JBAVTZ010000123.1, forward strand.
GGCACTAATGGCGGCGGGTGCAGCAATTAGCGCGACTCCTAATGCCGCCGTCAAGAACATGTAACGAACCATGAGGCACTCCTCCGTTGACACGAAAGCGCTGGATGAGGAGCTTCGGCCCGACCGGGAGAGATTTCCTGGAGCGTGACCGCCCGGCGTGCTAAACTCGCATTAGAAGGCTACGGAGATCCTGCCTCGGGTAGCGCGCCGTGGCCGGTGAGATCCGAAGGAAGCCGCACGGCCCCGCGCTCCATATCGTTCCACGCCTGCGAAAGAATGGAACGCAGCGAGTATAAGAGATGCGTGCCATCGGGTTGCGAATAAAAGGTCACCGCGAGTCCGGAATCGCGCAGAAAGAGCGCCGTATCGATCGAAAACATCGTTGGAACGGTGTCGTCTCGAGCTCCGGTCAGCACGTAAAACCGAGTATGGGCCATCTCCGCGGTAATTCGCCGCGCCCTGGAGGCGAGCAGCGATCCGGAGATGCACATTACCGCCGACCAGTCGGTCGCGCGCATCGGGGCGATGCGAAAGAGTGCGAATCCGCCCATCGAGTATCCAGCGAGATATCGTCGGCTCGCATCGATCGTAAACGCTCGGCTTGCCGCATCGGCCGCGTCGTAGACGTCGCTTTCGGATCCACGATAGTCATAGTAGCCGCGCCCATAGGGCGCCACGATGATCGTACCCGTCTGCTCGGCCAGATCATCGATGTACTGCGGCGCGATCAGGTGCGATTCGGCCTGCAGCCGGCCGTGCAAGAAAACTAACAATGGCGCGGGATGTTCCGGAGAATACCCGCTTGGCACGTACACGGCCACGGGTTGCAGCGTTCCGTCCTTGGACGAGCGCACGAAGGTTTCGCCTAGACCTCGAATGGACGCCATTGGCCGGAACGACTGCTGCAAGAGCTGATTGGCTAAGCTCAAGTCGAGCTGGGAAGATGCCAACTCCAACCGGCGCCAGATCGCCGGCGTATAGTAGCTTGGCGGCGGCGCGTTCAAAAAATCGGCGTCGTCGAGCAGCCGCTGGTAGTAGTCCATGGTCGAATCGCGCCCGGTCAAGATTGCAATTTGCCCGGCTTTCGCGTAGTACGAAGCCGCAACCGAACGCAACGTAGTATCGACGCTGCTCGTAGCAGCGCCGGTCAAAGCAAGAATGGCCGCGCCGGCGGCGACCGCTCGAAGGGTCATGACACCAGATTAACGTGGCCGCCACGGTCGGAGTGACGGCCTCTCGCTATTGCGGTGCCGGCCCCAGGATAACCCGGACGAAATCGCTCGCGCGCAGCCACTTGTGTACCGCGGTGATAACTTGGCCGTTGGTGACGGCAATCTCGTCGCGCGCGTCGGTGGTTGCCTGGTCGAGCGGTAATCCAAAGTGGACAAAGTAAGCGAATTGACGGGCGATGCCGCTAAAGCTCGCTACTCGCATCGGCACCTCCAAAACGAGCGATGCCTTGCCGCGTGCTAGCTCGTCGGGCTGTAGGCCGGTCGTTGAAAGCGCGTTGAGGTCGGCCATGATGAGCGATTGCGCCTGCCGAATTTTGCTCGGGTCGGATTCGAAATGGATCGCAAACGTCGAGCGTTGCTTTCCGAAGTCCGCTACACTGTGGACGTCGCGCTTGCGGCGGCATTGTTGGGCACGGGAGGCAGGTCAACTGCCGGTTTGGAGCCGCTCGCCGTCCAGCCGCCGAAGTACTTTGTGATTACATCGGCGGCCTTTTGCGGATCGACGTTGCCGACGACTACGATCGTGGTCATGTCCGGCCGGTAGACCGACGCGTAATAGTTTCGGGAGCGGGTTACGACTTCGGGCAAGAAGTAGTTCGGGCCTCGGCGCCGCATCAGTGTCCGATGTTCTATCTGGACGAAGAAGCGGTTAGAGCCCGGCTGCGCTGGGACGAGCTCATCGCCGCAATGGAGCGCGCCCTTGCGGAGTTTTCACGCGGCACGATGATCCACCCGGTGCGCAGCGTCCTGACGATCGAAGAACATAGACGGTATCTCGGCATCATGCCGGCAGTCATTGGCGACGTCATGGGGCTGAAGTTCGTCACTTTTTATCCGGTGAACGCCGAGGCTGGAATCCCCACACACAACGCCACGATCTTGCTCTACCGAACCGATACCGGCCAGCCGCTTGCGGCAATGGACGGACGCCTTATCACCGAGATGCGCACCGCGGCCGTTTCGGCGGCGATCACCAAGTATCTCGCGCCGGCGGAGAGCCGGATACTTGCGCTGCTTGGGAGCGGTGTGCAAGCCCACTCACATTTGAAGGCGCTCGCGCACGTTCGCAGGTTTTCGGAAGTGCGCGTCTGGAGCCGTACGCCGGCGCACGCCGAGCGTTTCGCGCACGAGCACGGTGCGACCGCAGCGGCGTCCGCCGAAGTGGCGGTCCGCGGCGCCGACGTGGTCGTAAGCGCGACGGCCGCTAGCGAACCGATCCTTAAAGGCGCATGGCTTAAGCCAGGCGCGCATGTCAACGCGGTCGGGTCGTCGCGGCCGGATTGGCGCGAGCTCGACGACGAAGCCATGGCCAACGTCGTAGTGGTCGATTCGCGCGACGCGGCTGCCAAAGAAGCCGGCGATGTCATCCTCGCCAATGCGCGGATCTACGCCGAAATCGGCGAGATTTTTGCCGGCATCAAACCGGCGACGCCCGCGGTGACCACCGTCTTTAAGTCGGTAGGGCTCGCGGTCGAGGACGTGGCGGCGGCAAGATTAGTTATCGGTGACGCCAGGTCGTAATCCGCGACGCCAGGTCGTAATCCGCGGCCTTGAAAAAGGGCCCGCCGAAGCGGGCCCTTTCGATTGCGGGTTGGCTGGTTTGAGTTTACTTGTTGCTGATCGCTGCGCCAACCGGTACCACCGGGATGGAGTCATTGAAGTTTGTCGGAACTCCGCCCGCGGGGAAGTGCCAACGATCTACGCTGCTCGGAGTGCTGCTGCAGAACTCGTAATCGCCACCGGCTGCGCCCATTCGCGCGAGCCGTGCGACGACGCCCTGCGCCATATCGCAGACGGGGCCACCCTCGAAGTTCATCAGGGTGGTCGTGCCGGTAATCGTGGCGGTCGAACCAGATACCGAAGTCGAATAGATGCACGAGGTTTGCTCGTCGGCGCAGAACTGATCTCCCAAAACGAGGTCATTTGCTACCAGGTTCCACTGCACCATACCCGGGAAGAAGATGGTGCCCCCACTGATGGTGATGGTAGACATGGTCGTGCTGCCCGCAGCGGCCTCGGAGAGCATATAGGCGCCGCCGAAATCTGTGCCTGAAACGTAGAGGTTGCCGCTAGGATCGTATCCCGCGAAGTAGTAGGTCGACTGGCTGGGATTGTGCAGCTCTTCAGTCGGCGGATAGGTCGCATTCGGATAGACCAAAACCCCGCCGTCGTCAGCCCCGTCAGGTATTTGCGTCACTGCCAGGTCGCCGGTCGACAAGTTCACCGCGCACGAGAGCGGAAGTCCAGTCGGATCTGAGAGCGTGTTAAGCAACGCACCGGCCCGCGAGTATTGATCGAGTTCGCGGTTGATCGTGTCCGCCACCCAGACGTTACCGGAGTTGTCGGAGCACTCGCCTTGCGGTTGGCCGAGACCCGTGATTGTGCCCTTTAGCGCCAGAGCCGGCATTGTAAAGATGTAAACATCGCCCGCTCCCGGATCGGAGACAAAGAGCAGCCGCGGTCGCATCTTGGTGTCCGGTGCAATCCTCGATTTGTGATGGTCTCTATGAATCTTAAAGGGTTTAACCGTTACATACGTGTGAGATTTGGACAGTAGAGGGCTGGGACGCATCCCAAGTTGCTCGGGATTATTCATGGCCGTCGTGCCCAGCGCCGAGGACGACCCGCCGCTGCTGCTGCAGCCGGCGAGGAGGGCGAGAGACGCCAATCCGCCCACGATATATGGGACCGACCTCAGAATTTTCATCGAAAGCTCCTTCCTAGCTCGCGAGAGTGCCGTTAATTGACGAGGTAGACCCGCAGAAAACTCCAGGGTTATGACCGGAATGGTAAGTACGACAAAAATCGGTCATCCCCTTGGCTTCCTAAGCTGTAGGGCTTGGCCCCCGGTCGTTCCGCTGTCCTACCCTAGCCGCTCAGTAAGTTGCGATTGCGATCCGCCACACCGCCCATCATGGCTGTTGCCGCTATTGCGACAAGGACTCCCCAACCGGGACGCATCAGAAAGGAAGTGTTAAGAAAGCATAACTGTCGAAAAATCGGATAACAATAAAACGTCTGGCCGCTGTGTGATAAACTGCGTGACGCCACCGTTCATTGTTAACCCAGGAAGCAAGTGGCCGCCTCCCAATAGTGCCCGCTCGCGGGAGCTCTTACGGAAGTTGGCGCAAAAGGAGAGCAGTATGAAGCTTTCCGTCTTGACACGTCTCTTTTTAGCCTTGAGTATTGCGCTAGCCGGGGCAGGTTGTGCGCCGCAAACGAACACCGCGTTGCCGCTGCCTCAGAGCGCGGCGATTCCCGCCTTTGTCCAGCTGGAGTCCGCCCCGCCGCATTGCAAGGGACAGATGGACGCGAGAGATTACGGCTTGATTACCAAAAGGCTTTCGAGCAAAGGAGGATCGCTTTGCATTCCCAAGTTCGACGGATTGGGCGGAGCGCTTCCGTACCCCGACGTTAAGCCATCAGTGGTAGTCAACTTAATCTCAACCAACGTCGACTTTAACGGCTTTCCACATCCAGGACATGGAAGCCCGATCGATTACCTGCAGCTCAGGACATTCGGCAGCCCGACGTTCGGCAAGAAATTGCGAGTAGGCTCGGGCCTAACCGGTAAAGCGGTCAAAAGCAAATCGGCCTATACGGCCTTCTCTTCATACTTCCACTTAGGGCTTTGGCGTTCTTTGAGCTCATGCTATGCAGTCGCCAAGCCGGGGCCGCAGGGCGGCGTGATCGTGGGGTTGGGATCGCTGCTCAAGGGCCGAACCATACCGAGCACGATGTTTCTCATCGAGGTCTTTCCCGGCCGGCAAACCGGCGCGAAGTGCTAAAGCGACCTTCCCGAAAAGAAGTGAGTACGAAATCATAACCCCCCGGTACTAGGCTAGAGAGACTCGGCAAGCATCGTCGCGGTGCGCGCCACGCTCTCGTCGCTGCCCGCGCTGAATCCGATCAAGAGGCCTTTGCAGTCGGTTCGTTCTACGCACATCAACGAGATCGGCAAAACGCGATGTCCCTGTGGCATTGCGTTGGCCGCACGAACGTCGTCGAAATCGGCCGGTCCGCTGACCGCTACGTGCAGCCCGGTTTGCGCCAGGCCGACGCTGAAGCCGGGCGGCAGGTTCTTCGTAAGCGTGTCGACTAAGATTCGACGGCGGCGTTCGTAAGTCGCGGTCATCCGCCGGATGTGCCGGCTGAAGTAGCCTTGCGCAATAAAATCCGCGATCGTCTTTTGCAAGTGTGCCGAGGCACCGAGGCTGGTAACGGTTCGTGCAAAGCGAAACGTCTGCGTAAGATGGCGCGGGGCTACGATATAAGCGGAACGCAATCCGGGGGCGAGCGTCTTACTGAGGCTTCCGACGTAAATCACGCGCTCGTCACGGTCGAGGCTCTGCAGTGCGGGAAGCGGACGGGCGTCAAACTCGCTGTCATAGTCGTCCTCGACGACGTACGCGTCTGTCAGTCGCGCCCATTCTAAAAGTTCGGTGCGGCGAGCTAGCGACATTGCGCCGCCGAGCGGAAACTGGTGTGACGGCGTAGCATAGGCGAGCGAAGACTCTCGCGGGAGCTCACCCGTGCGCATGCCGCCGCTGTCGACCGGGACACCCTGCAGCGCGAGACCATGGCTAGCAAATACCGCCGTGGCGAGCTGGTAGCAGGGATCCTCAATCGCCACTTTTTCACCGCGCTGCGTCATCGCGAAGGCGATCAAGTGCAGCGCGCCCTGGGTTCCCTCGACAACGATGATCTGGTCGGGGTCGGCAACCACACCGCGAAACTGTGCGATGTGCCCCGAGATCGCTTGACGCAACGCCGGCAAGCCGGAGGCTTCTCCATAATCCAGGTGCGCTTCGAAGGCGGCGAGATTCTTGCGCTCGATTCGCCGCCACGTGCGCAGCGGAAAGGCCGACAAATCCGGCGCGCCGACCCGAAGCGGTCCGAACGACGACCCAACAGCGTCCAGTCGGTTTTCTATTCCACTAAGCTTGCTCGGACTCGTCGGCACGTGGTGCGATGGCGTCGCGGCTTTGCGCCTTTCGTGAAGCGTCGCGCTCACGAATGTGCCCGCACCAACGCGCGCCTCGAGGTAGCCTTCGGCGATCAACTGCTCGAGCGCGGAGGTGACCGTGTTACGCGACAGTCCTAGGCGCCGCGCCAGCGCGCGGCTTGGGAGAAGCCGCGACGCGGCCGGAAAGAATCCGGTCTTGACTGCCGTTCGCAGCCTCCGGACGAGCTGCGCCTCGAGCGATTCTCCTGAGCCACGATCGGGGAAAAGCGGCTCGAGGTCGATTGGATCCTTCATTTTGGTCTGGATTGGCACAATACGAAGGGCCAATCCTTTCGTAGAATCGGCACATGAGAATTCTTGACAAAGCCTTGCTGATGGCGGTCGCCTTGGTCGCGACCTCAGCGGCCACGGCTCCGGCACCGGCGCCCACGCTGGCGCCCATACCGGCACCCAACTATCCCGGCGCACCGACCACGCGCAACGGAGCCGGCGACTTTAACTTCGAGTTTGGCACCTGGCGCACGCACTATCGGCTCCTTAGCAAACGGCTGGCGCACAATCACGACTGGTATGATTGCTACGGCACGTCCGTGATCCGTCAGTTTTGGGGCGGCCGCGGTAATCTCGAAGATGGCGATCTGAAGTGCCCCAAGCGGTTCATCGGCGGCCTGACGTTGCGTTTGTACGATGCGCAAACACACCAATGGACCTTGTGGTGGGGAACGCGTGAGCTAGGCGTATCGCCACCGCCTCAGGTTGGGAACTTCGATGCCGACGGAGTCGGCCGGTTCTATGCCTACGACACATGGCAAGGCCAGCCGGTTATCAATCGCTTCCAGTGGACTAAGGTAAACGGCAATCCGCACTTCGAACAAGCGTATTCGGTCGACCACGGCAAGACGTGGGAAACGAATTGGACAACCGACTACGAGCGGGTGTCGCCGTCAACGAAAGGTGTTTGGAATGCCGTCGATGCAACGAGCGACGGCCATGGCGGTTTCGATTTTCTCTTGGGTAGCTGGAAGACCCACTACATGCGGCTGCGCCATCCACTTGCCAACGATCATGAGTGGTACAGTTGCGACGGTACCGCAACGATTCGGCCGTTTTGGGGTGGAAGCGGGAATCTTGAAGATGGCGACCTGCGTTGTCCGACGCAGTACGTTCGCGGCCTAACCCTGCGCCTGTACGACGCAGCCACCGGTCAATGGGCGCTGTACTGGGGCACCCAAGCGAAAGGTTTGGCGCAAGGTCTCCCGCAAGTCGGTCGCTTTAACGAACGCGGCGTTGGCGAGTTCTATGCACCTGACACCTATAACGGCAAACCGGTCATCGTGCGCTACCGCTGGGAGTTACGCCACGGCAATCCACACTACGAGCAGGCGTTCTCCGCCGACAACGGCAAAACTTGGGAGACCAATTGGACGACGGATTACACGCGTTCGGCGGGCTAAGGCAACCGCCGTTCTCCCGAGACCGTGATGTCGACCGGCTTGGACGCTATCCCGTTTGCAACAACCTCAAGCGTGCTCGCACCCGGAGCGATGCCGCGCGGAACGTCGAAGTACGTCCAAACCAGCTTCGAACCGGTGGCAACGCCCATCGTGCTGTGGTCGTGCGTTCTGGCGTAGTAGACGCGACCGCCGCTCTTGTTCGTAAGGCGTACCAACGGATAGTTGGTCGGATTTTGATCTTCGTCACCGTACGCCATCGCCTGACCTAAACCGTTGAACTGGGTGCCGCTGATCTTGTAAGTCTTCCCCGCCGTGACGGCTTTCGGATAACTCTTAATCGTCGGCGCCCAGCTCGCTTTCGGCGACCCTTTGGGAGTGTAGAGAACGACGACCGAGGCAGCCGCCATCATGACTTGACCCGTCGGTAGCAGGACTGGAGGACCTACTCCCACTGCGCCTTTTACTTGCGCGAATGTCTTCCCGTCCCACTCATAAAGCGCGCCGCTGGAACCGAAGACCAAGACGTTGCCGCTCGGCTCGAGTATGGCCCACGAGTCGCCCGCGTTGTCGCCGTTGGGAAAGTCCGGTCCGGCGACCCACTTTCCGGCCTTGCCGCCGGTCGAGTAGTAAATCGCAGTATGACCTGCTCCGGTACCTTGCGGGCCTGTGAACGAGCCGGTGCAGAAAACGCTCCCGTCGGGGCGCAGAATCGCCGGACCGATCTCACCCGGGGCCGAGTAGCAATCCTTGGGGCTGGGGCCGTAGATAACGCAGCCTCGGTCCGGGGTCGGTGAGTGCAAATCGACGATGGTGGTTCCTGCGCTCTTCCACTGGCCCGTCCTCGGATCGTAGATCTCGGAGTTGGGTGCCTTTCTCACGTCAGCTGTGAGTATCGTCCCATTGGCAAGAAGCGTCCAGCCTTCCTCAGCGTTAAAATCGGCTTTCCCTGCATCGCTTACTTTCGTCCAATGCAGCGTCTTGGGATCAATGTACGCATCCCACTCCTCGAGTTTGTCGCCGACCAAAAGACGGCCGTCGGGCAGTACGCTCGAGGGCGAATCGCCGATCCACTGCCACCCCTGCGGATGGCCGAGCGGCGTCCAGGTCATTTTCACCGGATCGTAGACGGCACCAAGATTGACGAGTTGCAGCTGGTACTTACCGCCGGCGTTGTACTCGCCGCCGCTGATAACGAGGCGGCCGTCGGCGAGCAGGTCGGAGGCGAAGTCGCTCGGGGCGTAGCCCGCCTGAAGCGAACCGACCTTGGTCCAGGTACCATTCGAATAGTCGCCCTTCGCGTCGGGCTCGTAACGATAAAAGTTTTGAGGCTGATGGGTACTCTGGGTAAGAACGGAACCGTCGGTCATGAGCCATGCCATTTGCATTATGACCGGTGGTTGCGCCGAGAGCGGCGTAAACGTTCCGGCTTGAGCTACGCGTACGCCGCCGAGCGTTTGAGTCGCGATGCCGGGTAAGATCGATCGACCCGCGGAACATCCGGCCGTTCCGGCAGCCACCAATGCGAAGCTTGCAACAAGCGCCGATTTCATGCTCCAACGAAGCACGCGAACCTCCAAACTTACAGCACAGTTACTTGACGCTGACGGCCGCTCCCCAGGGATAGATGACGGTGCCTGCGTGATAGTTCAGCGGCGTACCGCCGGCCGGATACGCCCAGGCGTCAATGGTATTCGCCTTGTACGAGCTACACGTATATTCGTTGTCTGCGCCGACCGCGATCGACCGCGTGCCGGTCGTGGTAAGTGCTGCCTGGGCTAAGTCGCAGAGCCCTCCACCCGTGTAGCTAAGGTAAAATGTCGGAGCGCCGATCACACCACGCGTGGAGACCGGATAGCTGCAGAAACTTGGCGTGTCGCGACAGTACTGATCGAAAACGACCCACGAGCGTTTTAGCTTGTCCCAGGCGATGGCGGCCCCTTCGAAGATGCTTCCACCGCTCAGGTCGACCGTGCTGCATTTCGACGCGCCGCACTTCGAGAGAATGAAATGGCCGACGGCGTCGTAGCCGTCGACCCAAAGATCACCCTTGGGATCGTAGGCGACGTAATAGTAAGACGCCTGCACCGGATTGTGCAAGACAACCGGGGCGGCGGACGGCTTCGAATATACCAAAACCTCCCCCGGTTGATACTCCGGTCCATTTATGTCGGTGACCGCGATAGCTCCATTGACGGGATTGACGGCACAGCTGTTGGGTGCGAGGTGCGCACGCGCGATTTTGTTCAAGAGTGTCCCCCCGCGTGAGTATTCGAGCAGCTCATGCTTCAAATAGTTCGTAATCCAGACGTTGCCGCGATTGTCGGGGCACTCTCCCAAAGGCTCGTCAAACCCGGAGAGCGTCCCCTTTAGCGTCATCTTCGGCAGTGCGAAGATGTCGACGTCATAGGTACCGACGTCCGAAACGAAAAGCAGCTGCACTGCAGTTGCCGCGTCGGATGCGACCCAGGACTTGCGACGATCGGGGTGGGTCGGCAGAAGCATCGCAGCCGGCAACGGATTCGTGAGTCGAGGTGCAACATCGGCGGAATTTGTGCTCGTGCTGCAATCAGTTAAGACTGCAGCAGCGACAAAAATCCACGTAGCCGGCCATATCAATCTCATTGGTCTTCCTCGCGGGCTCTACATCGCTGAGGCGCTACTTTAGCGGATCGGCGATCGTTATCCCGTACCCTAGGAGATTGATAAAAATTGATTCCGCCGGCTATTGAGCGCTGCTAACGGCTGTGCCTTCGGGAAGTTGAAACCCGCGGAGCGTTTTGGATGGCTTACCCCCTGCGGGGTAGTGATAGAAGCCGACGGTGTTGCGCAGACGTCGGGAGCGATGACCGTATTCGAAATCCAAAACTGAGTAACGTCGCAACTGCCCTTAAGCAGCGTGGTTCCTTCGACCGTTCCTTCGGAGCCCGAAACCGAGATCCGGTCGATCGCCGTCTCATGCCGATCTTGGTACGTCTGATCGCCGACGGCCACATACTCGCCATCCCATTCCACGCCTCCCGGAAAAGCGACGGTTTGATTCAGGGCGATGGACTGGAGCGAAGTCCCGCCGTAGCGAAGCTCTAGCAGCTCAAAGGTGCTCTTTCGACCGAGCAGCCGAGGAGGGCGGATGCGTCGGGGTCGGTGAGCGTGGCTTTGGCGTCTTACCGGCGTGCGCGTATTCGACGATTGTCGAGGAGGCGTTACCGGCGTCAGATACATAAAGAAGGCTCAGCGCCTTGGCCTCCGGTGCCATCCACGATGGGTTGCGATCCGGGTGCACCAACGAGGGCGGCACCGATAAGGCGCCTAGCGGCGTCGCGTATGGCGTCTCCGTCGGCCACTGCGATTCGCCGCGGCCCGCGAGCAGCGCAAGAGCTGAGATAGTACCGAGGGCATGGCGAGTGCAACCTAAGCTTCTCACAGCTGGGTGAACACGTATGTTGCGACATCCTGCAAATCGCGGTGAGAGAGCTTCCAATGCGGCATGACCGAATTCAGCGGCTGACCGTCATTGTCTACGCCAGTCGCGATCGCTCGCTCCAGCAACGACATAGTATATGGATGTTTCTGCCCGACGACCAAAGCGCTGTGACGGAGATCGGCGCTCACGGCGCCACCCGGTAGGTGTATGCCGCCGGCGCCATTTGCCCCGTGACAGGCCGCGCATGAGGGGCGAAGAGGCGGCTTGGCCGCCACAATTTGCTTCCCATCGCTATCCCTCCCGGTTTGAAAGATTAACTTTCCGTTGCCGGCGGGGAGCGTTCGCGCTGCATTCGGCGATGGCGACGAGCCCGCGGAACCGCCGCGCGCGCAGGCCGCCACTGCGCAAATGACTACCAAAGCGAGAAGCCGAAAGCGGGCAATCGACGAAAAGCCCATCGGTAGCTTATTCGCCGATCGTTGACGGCGCCTTCCCCAATCTCGTGAGGTAGAAGAACATGTCGCGTCCGCATGAGGATATCCGGCACCACACGCCCACCGATCACCGCACCGGTGGACCGGCAACTGCCTTTGCGCAGGCTTCGTGGTGGGCCGTCACGGTCGTGCACGTCACCGCGCAGCGAGCAGCCGCAGCGTTGGCCTCGTACGAAACACTCGTCGAGCAAGCTCGCGCCTCGACACCGAAAAGTCGCGAGGCGGCGCTCCTCGAATCGCACAATCGCCGCCGCGTGATGGTGCTGCTCAATCTTGACGGACACGAGGCGTTTAGGCATCTCACAGCCGCATGGGACGAGCATCATCTTTTGGCGGAACGTCACGCTGTCGACGAATCGCATTCCTTAGAGCTCTACCGCGTCGTGACGACTGGCGGCGAAGCGGCCATCGACCCGGCGTCAACCGACGCGTATGCATTCGAGCACGTGCCCGCCATCGAACGAATCGAAGCCCTCATCGCCGACGTGGTTGCAGCGCCTGGCTTCCGCGGGGTGGTTATCTTCGCTAACGATGCCGGCGCGCACATCATCCTCTATCGGTTCGCGAACGCCGAAGCGATTGATACACTTCGCGCAACCCCAGGGGCAGACCGCTACGCGGTCCGCCCCGTCCGAACGTTCGGATAAGAGGCGGCACCGGGCGCACTCTACTTCGAGGATTCCACCGCTTCCCTTCGCCCCTCCTTGAGCTCGCCGATCGTCTCACTCATGATCGTAGCCGGTACGAAGCTTGGCGGGAATGACCGCGGTGGGAACTTTTCAAATGTCGCCACGAACTTCGTGACTTCGTCCATCGAGCCGTAAACGCTTCCGATGTGATTGAGCTGCCAGTCCCAGAAGGTGTTGGAGGTGATATCTGCCCGTTCGAACGGATCCTGGAACAGGTTAAAAATTTTCTGCAGGCGCAGTTGCGTGAACGGCTCCGCCCACACGCCCAACGTACCCTGGAGGCGCTGCTCCGCATAGACGTACTTATAGTCGCCCTGCCGCATGGCTACAAGCAAACCGTCGTCATCGGAGTAGAAGAACGTGTTGCGGGCACTCTTGGCGCCATTGTTGTTGGCCGCCGTGCCATTCACTGATCGCAGGAAGTTGGATTGATCGTACCCATCCAGGTGCACTTTATACGTCTTACCGTTAGCCTGATAACTTTTCTTTAATTTTTCGGCGATGTCGGGCTCGCCCGCAATGGCGCAAAGCGTTGGAAGCCAGTCGTTGTGACTCATCAGTTCGTTGGTGACGGTTCCGGGGGCGATCGAACCGGGCCAGCGCACCAGACACGGAACGCGGAAGGCACCTTCCCAGTTAGTGTTCTTTTCCGAGCGGAAGAGCGTCATCGCACCATCGGGCCAGCTATTCATATGCGGGCCGTTGTCGCTACTGTAGACGACAATTGTGTTGTCCGCGATACCCATATAGTCCAGGGCCTTCAGTATGCTGCCTATTGTGTCGTCGTGCTCGATCATTCCGTCGATGTACTCGCTGTCGCCGTGCTGGTAACGGCCCCGATGCTCGGGCCGGACATGGGTCCGCAGGTGCATTCGTGTCGAGTTGTACCAAACGAAGAACGGTTTACCGGCAGCGTGCTGACGTTTCATGAAGTCGATGGCCGCGGCGGAAGTCTCGTCGTCGATGGTCTCCATTCGCTTCTTGGTGAGCGGTCCCGTGTCTTCAATCGTCTGTTTTCCGACCTTACCGAAGCGAGGATCGACGGTCGGGTCATCCTTATCGGTGGCCTTGGTCTTGAGGACCCCCCGCGGGCCAAACTTGGCGAGGTAGGCTGGATCCTTCGGGTAATCCGGCAGTTCTGGTTCTTCCTCGGCGTTGAGATGGTACAAATTGCCGACGAACTCGTCAAACCCATTGACGGTCGGCAACGACTCGTTGCGGTCGCCGACGTGGTTCTTGCCGAACTGGCCCGTGGCGTAACCGAGGTTCTTCAGCAAACCTCCGATCGAAGGATCGAGCTGGCTCATACCCATCGGTGCACCTGGATAACCCACCTTGGTCAGCCCGCTGCGGATCCCGTGTTGCCCCGTGAGAAAAGCCGCGCGACCGGCCGTGCAGCTCTGTTCGCCGTAGTAATGTTGGAAGCGAATGCCTTCGTTTGCGAGACGATCGATGTTAGGCGTCTCATAGCCCATGAGGCCTCCGCTGTAGGCACTGATGTTGCTAATGCCGATGTCATCTCCGAAGATAACCAGGATGTTAGGTTTGTTCCCCTCTGCCATAGTCTGCACTCCTTCGCCTTATCTGTCACAACATTTCGAAACGTCGCTCATCTCGCCGCCGCTGGGCGAGGCTCTTATCGTACCAGCGGCGCAGTTACTCCTCATGGATAGAGAGGCCTCCTGGGCGAACGAGATTGTCATCGAGACCCAACGGCTTATTCTGCGCCGGTGGCGGGATGGCGACGAGATTATGGCGGCTCCTATATATGCCAAGCCTGAGGTGATGCAATATATTCCAAGCGGGACTTGGGACGACCAGATCACGACGCGGATCATCGCGCGGATGCGGGCGCTGGAAGAGGATCAAGGGTTTGGCTTCTATCCGGCCGTGCTGAAAGAAACGGGCGCCATCATCGGCCACGCTGGGTTAGGACATCTCGAGCGCACCAGCGAAATCGAACTAGCCTACATCCTAGACGTGCAATACTGGCGCAGAGGTCTGGCAACCGAAGCTGCGCGCGCCATCCTAACCCGCGGCTTCGCTACGATTGGTTTGGAGCGGATCGTTGCGGTTGCTTTTCCGGAGAACCTGCGTTCGGTCGAAGTGATGAAGCGTTGCGGAATGCAAGCCTGTGGTCTGGCCCGGCATTTCGGTCGAGAGGTGGTCAAGTATGAGGCGTGGCGCAGCGGTTAATCGGCCGCCACCGACGCTGCCGACCCCTCGGCTCACCTCCGAGCCGATCCGAATGGGTGGGAATGTCGCGACGTCGTCGAACTCAAACCGCATGGCCGCAGACTCGACAAAGCACGGCGCCGATCGCTTTGAGGTGCGCGTCACATCTGATAGTCATTTTGCATGGCTCCGCACGCGAATGGCGCTGGAGCGCACGCAAATGGCGTGGGTCCGTACCGGAGTCTCGCTGATCGCGTTCGGCTTCACCATCTATCAGGTGATCTCGAATTTGCCGCAGCCCGATCGCGCGTTACACGCGTACGCGGCGCGCGACCTTGGTCTGGTCCTGATCGGCACCGGAATCGTCGCTATGCTGTTGGCGGTGTTCGACTATCGCTCGGCTAACGATTATCTGTGGAGCCCCGAGTTCAGGCCAATCGCGGGCTGGAGCGACAAGCGGCGCCATTCTCGCGTGCTGCTGATCACGCTAATAGTGTTCGTTGTCGGCATATTCGCGTTCGTCGCGGTACTGTTTCGCGTCCGATAGAGAGGAGTGAGCTTTCGTGACGGACGTGCTACTTGTCATCGATGTTCAACGGGCGCTGCTCGACGAACTCGCCCCGCCGCGTCGGGCAGAACTCGTAGAAACCCTCGTTTACTTGCTTAACGGAGCGCGCTCGACCGGGGTCCCGGTCGTCTACGTGCGGCATGACGGCAGCCCGACGGAGCTGATTCCGGGAACGCCCGAATGGGAGATCGCGAGCGAAGTCGCACCGCGTGCCGCCGAAGCCATCGTCGATAAACGCTCAGGCGATGCGTTCACCCAAACCACCCTCCGGGACGTGCTGGCGGCTCTCGATGCCGATCACCTGATCGTCAGCGGAATGCAAACAGATTTTTGCGTGAACGCGACGATCGGCGGAGCGGTCGGACGTGGTTATCGGGTGACACTTGTCGCGGATGGCCACGCCACGAGCGCGTCGAACGGAAAGAGCGAGCAGCAGATCCGCGAGGCGATGCACACGCAAACGCGTGCGCGCGGCGTAGGTATCATTTCCGCTGCCGGCCTGTACGGCCGGCTCGAGGAGGGCCGGAGATGAGGTTCCATTGGGTTAGTGCAGGAAAGAGCCCAACCTATCAAAATCCAAGCGTGCCTGTCAAAGCGTGAGGAGACCATCTATGGCGCGCCCGGACCGATCCAACGCTCTCGACCACATCGTCGCAATAATGTTCGAAAATCGCTCCCTCGATAATTTGCTTGGCCGCTTATACGAACCGGGCGAAGTCAAGTCGTTCGAGGGCGTGATCGGTAAGAAGCTGAGCAACCCGATTCCAGATTGGGCAGAGCACGGAGCAAATCGGACGGCCGTGCCTTACGGTGTCGCAAAGACAATGGATACGCCGAACCCCGATTCGGGTGAGGAGTACCCCCACGTCAACACGCAACTCTTTGGGCTGATCGATCCAGCGACCAACCGCGGCATTTCATACGCAAAGATGGCTGCTCCATACAACGCGCCGGCCGAGGCCAACCCACGCCCAACAATGGATGGTTTTCTGGCCGACTACATCAGTGCGTTCACCTCTGAGATGCGCAGACAGCCAACTTACGACGAGTACGCGCAGATCATGACTGGTTACGCGCCCGAACACGTACCGGTGATCTCGGCGCTCGCGCGTGGGTTCGCCACGTTCGACCATTGGTTCTGCGAGGTTCCATCCCAAACGTTTCCCAATCGCTCGTTCTTCCATGCCGGCACTTCATCGGGTTACGTCGTCAACACGTCTCCGCCCGACTCATTCCCGGTGCATAATACGGCCGAGACGATCTTCGAGCGGCTTGAGTCCAAGGGACTAACTTGGCGTGTCTACTGCGATCCGCCAACTCCCCTTTCGATGACGGCCCTGATTCACGCGTCCCGGCTCCGCAGACGCTTCGCGACGAACTTCTTCACGACGGATCAGTTCCTTGAGGACGCAGCCAAAGGCGAGCTGCCAAACTACTCGTTCATAGAGCCGAACTTCTTGCACGGCCATAACGA
Source organism: Candidatus Cybelea sp. (assembly GCA_049696515.1). Taxonomy (GTDB): domain Bacteria; phylum Vulcanimicrobiota; class Vulcanimicrobiia; order Vulcanimicrobiales; family Vulcanimicrobiaceae; genus Cybelea. The sequence goes on from JBAVTZ010000123.1 coordinate 58,870, forward strand.
CATGCACCCAGCCTTTAATGCGCTCGCCCCTGGAATGGACTTTGACCCGCCGTCATCGCTGCTTGGCGGCGAAGCCTTGCTGGCAAAAATCTACAACGCGATCCGTTCTTCGGCATCCGATCGCGGGTCGAACGTTTTCAACACGCTGCTGATGGTCAACTTCGACGAGCACGGGGGAACCTACGATCATGTCGCTCCCCCGGCGGCACCGTCGCCTGATCCCGCGGCTCCGGCTGGCCAAATGGATTTCACGTTTAATCGATCGGGCATTCGAGTGCCGGCGATCGCGATCTCGCCGTGGGTCGCGGAGCGCACCATTGTGAACGATGAATACCGTCACACATCGGTGATCCGCACCTTACGCGAACGCTGGTCCCTTGGCGCGCCCCTCACGGCTCGCGATGCGGCCGCGCGCGACATCGCTCCAATCCTCTCGCGAGAGGAGCCGAGGAACCCGAGCGACTGGCCCGATGTCGTTCCCTTGCCGGTTCCCAAGTTTGACGCGACGCTCGTGCCATCGGATTCTCCGTTAGGTCCACTCCCTCGAGCCATCTTCTCGGCGTGCTTGGGACTCGGAAAGGCGCTCGGCCAATCGGTTCCGGACATCGCGCAAGATGCCGACGTCAAGGGAGGCGATGCGGTTACAATGGTCCGGGATATTTTCTTCAACGTATTCCCCGGTCTCCAGAGTCACTCGTAACGCAGTGTAAGCGCGGGATCGACGCGGGTTGCGCGGAGGGCCGGGAGCAGGGCGGCCAGGGTCGCACATCCGAGGAGGAGCGAAATCACGGCCGCAAACGTCAGCGGGTCGAGTG
>JBAVTZ010000124.1:0-9657 GCA_049696515.1 Candidatus Cybelea sp.
GGCGTCGCCTTCGGCTTCGGCCTCGCCGGCGCTCATCGGAACCGCAAGCTTCATCTTTGGAATCGTAACGCTCGTCTTCGGAATCTTAAGGCTCGTGGCCGGCATCTCAACGTTCTTGGGAAGTGCCGGTAGCCGCGGCTCCGGCGCGCGAACCGCCGCGTTCGCAAGCGGTGCAGGGGTTACCGGAACGGGAACGTGGACGATCCGAACGATTTCGCGCGTGATGGGTGAACTCACCGGCTTTGCCGCGCTCGCAGTGGTCGAGCCCGAAACCGCTTTTGCGGGCTGTGCCTGGCTAACGCCGACGCAGGGTGCAGCGACCGATGGCGCGACGACAGCGATGACCAACGCGAGCGCTCCGACTACAGCCACCGCGGCGGCAGCCGGCGCCAGCGCTAGATTGGTGGCGACGTTGCGCCCGGCCCCGAGCAGCCGCTCAATGCGTAGCGAAATGTGCTTGCGCGTTGCGAAGACGCCCGGTGCGGGGATTGGGTGACGCGGCCAGGATGCGTGCTCGGCCATCTTCGTAAGACAGAGCGCATACGGGCGGACGGTGCCGACAAAGGAGAGCACCCAGTCGTCGCAGGCCACTTCGCGCTCGAGGTCGAGCTGCTGACCGATAAACTGGGCAGCCGGATTCCAGCCCAGGAGCGCGGTGATGACCCGTTGCAGCCCGTTGGTCCAATCGTCGGCGCGGCGAAGATGGGCGAGCTCGTGCAGACAGATCTGATCGACTTCCGGTTGCGAGAGCTGGTCAAGTAAGGAATGCGGAATCAAAATCATCGCGTCGAAAAGGCCGACCGCGACCGGAACGTCGGTTTCGTCGCTTACGCAGAGCCGCACGTCGCGGGCACCCTTATTAGCCCGCAACCATTGCGGCATTTCGTCGCGATACTCGACCGCCAGCGGGAGCGCATCGCGTTTGAGCTGCTCGAGCCTGACCAGCCCGATCGCAAGCCGCACGAGCGCGTAAGCGGCCAAGAGCAGCCAAGCCGCAAAGATTGCAATCGCAAGCCATGCGGGCAGCGTCACCTGCAAGCGTTCGGGCCTTCGCAGCGTCTCTTGCGCGGGGAGGACCGCACTCGTCTTATAGACGCGCAGATGGTGGCGCGAAGGTGCGGCGGGGGCACGAGCCGACGAATAGGTTGCCTGGGCCGGCGCCTGTAGGCTTGGCGCGTGAGCTACCTTCGGGAGCGTGAAGAATGCCAGCGTGGTTGCCACCGGGATGACGATGGCGCCGATTAGCGTTGCGCTCCAGACTGCGTAGCGAGTCGCCGCGTTGATGCGCGGCCAGGCGCGCAAAACGAGCCACACGCAGAGCACCAACAGCGCGTCTTGCCAGAGCGCGTTGAGCGCCGTTGCGGAGAGCGCGGTGGCGAAATTTACAAATCCTTGGGGCCACTCGATCACGGGGCGCCCTCCTCGTACTCTTCGATCAGGGCCTTCAGCCGGAGAAGCTCGTCGTCCGAGGGTCGCTCGGTCTCGATCAAGCGTAGCGCAAGCGTGCCCGCACTGTTGTCAAAGAATTTTGAAAGAAGGTGGCCGACGGCGTGCCCGGCCGCTTCTTCCCGGGCCATAAGCGGGCTGTAGACGAAGGCTCGGCCGGCCTCTGCATGGCCGACGTAGCCCTTGCGCTCGAGGATCCGCATCGTCGTCAGCACGCTATTATACGCAAGGGGGGGCGGAGGTAGGGCAGCCGTAACTTCGGCCACTGTCGCTTGTCCACGCTGCCAGAGAACCTCCATCAGCCGAAGCTCCGCCTCGGTCAGCGTTACCGAACGTCGCCGGGCCATCTAAACCGTTGGACCCCAGCCGGGGAAAATCCGCGTTATTGCCATCGCGTCGGGCAGTCGCACGCGAGTCCGCGCGGTGCGGGGAAGCTCGGAAGTGCAGGGATCGGGTCTGTGCGTCATGGTCGTCCTCCTGATGATCTACTAAATCTTTAGTAGTATGATAGCCGATGGTTGGCGGGCTGTCAACTAAATATTTAGGATTAGAAGAAAGGGCTGCCGGAGCCCCGAGCCCGGGCGCGTGGGGGAAAGCTGAAGCGGTCTGCCAATAAAGGACGGCTGATCCATTGCCCTTCGATTCCCAAGGAGATGAAATTGTTGCGAACGGCGCGTTTGTTGCTCGCGTTCCTCGCGGGCAGCTTTTTAGCTGCGTGCGGGAAAGGCACGCCGATCACCAGCGGGACGCCGACGCCGCCTCCCACGCCACCCCCGAGCGTCGCGAACCAGTATCCCATTCCAACTGCGTCGAGCCAGCCAGTGGGCATTGCATTGGGCGCCGATTCGAATCTCTGGTTCACGGAGTTTGCGGCGAGCAAAATCGGGCAGCTCAACACCGCGGGCAGAATTTCCGAAATCGTTACTCCGACAAAGGCAGCCGGACCGAACGGCATCGCGTCGGGCCCCGGCCCCAGCTTGAACCTCTGGTTCACCGAGACCAACGCGGGCAAGGTCGCGCAGGTTACTACTGCCGGGCCTCCCTACACGGAGTTTGTCTTACCGGATTCCGCTGCCAAACCAGTCGGCATCGCGCTGGGCGCGGATGGCAATATGTGGCTCACCGATCCGGGAACCGAGTCCATCTGGCGCGTTAGGCAGATCAAGATCAAGCCATTCGTTATTTTCGCGCAGTACCACCTCAGCGGGGCGGCGCACCCGTTGAATATTACCAACGGTCCCGACGGGGCGTTATGGTTTACCGAACCGGGCACGAACAGCATCGGCCGCATACCGATCAGCGGAGCTCCGATAACGCAGTACCCGCTAACGCCCGCCAACTCCAGCCCTGCCGGCATCGCGGCGGCTACCGACAACGGAATCTGGTTCACTCAAAAGAACGCCAAGCAGCTCGTGCGCATGTCAACCAGTGGTCTGGTTACCGCCTCATATCCACTCAACGGAGCGATGACGCCGAACGACCTGCTCCAAGGCGTGGACGGAAACTTTTATTTCACCGATACCGCCGCCAATAAAGTTGCACAGTTCTTCTTCCGATCGCACCGCGTCGCTTATTTTTCGATTCCAACGGCAAACTCCCAACCGACTGCGATGACGCTCGGGCCCGACAACCAAATCTACCTCACCGAAACGGTCGGTAATAAGATCGCGCAGTTTAGGTACTTCACGCTGTAGTTTCCAGTTCGGCGGCCGTGACCTCGGCAAGTTTCGCGACGCCGGCGTTGCTGCTGCCGATCAAGAAATAGCGCGTGCCGACCCCGAGCAAGTAAATCGCGGCGTGGGGCGAGAGCGTCCTCGTCTCCAAGACGCGCATGCGCCGGTCGGTGCCCACAAACAAGGGTCCCTGCCTGAGCTTGCGCCCCGCTAGATAGAACGCGCCAAGGATCAGCGCCACGATCGCAAGTTTCACCAAGTATCCGGCCCAAAAGCTCGCGGGCATGACGCGCTACGCGCCGGGCTCGGGCGGCCCGAAGATCTTACGCTTGAAGGCGACTACCTTTCGTGGGATCTCGTGCATCCGGTCGCGCACGACGAGCGCATTCCCGGTGGTAAGGGTTACGACGGTATCGCCGTTTTCTTCGATCGACTCGATCAGATCACAGTTGACGATCACGGGCTGACCATTGAGCCGCGTTAGCTCGATCACAGCCCCGTTTTTCCGGCTCAGCCGCAGGCGCGCCTGTTGGCGGGCGTTACCATCCTCCAGCTCGAGCTCTTCGCGCCGTTCCCGTTCCTCATCGAGAGCGCGCCGCCACCGCTCTTCGAGCTTCTCGATCACGCGGCGCGCGCACGACGCGGCAGTGAGCTCCTCGCGAGCGCGCTCGAGCGCAGTCTGGAGCGCGGCGGCGTGGTAGCCTTGCACCTCGATAGCGCCTTCGAGGTAACGAAGATGCGCGTCGAGCATGTGCAGCTCGAAAGCCGGCAGCACGCGCGCGGGTTCCCCCAGCCCGTGCGCGGGCGAATGCAGCGCTGCGGTAAGAAATTCCAATTCGCGCAGGCTCCGATCGCGAGCGGACTGTCGCACCGCAAAAAGCCGCTGCTTCTCCTCCTCGACTCGCTTCCGATGATCCAGCAACGGCTGCAAGCGAAGGTGACGCCTCTCCGCCATAACGGAGAGATTCCCGGCGTGCGCTCTTACCGAGCCAACTCGGAACGTTCCCGTCCGACCGAGACGAGATCGACGGGTACCCCGAGCAGCGCTTCGACGCGCGCAACGTAAGCGCGAGCGGCGGCGGGCAAATTTGCAATCTCCCGGCATGACCCGATTGGTTCGCTCCAGCCGGGAAGCTCTTCAACCTCAAGCTCGAGCCCCGGCGCCGCAGCAGCCGCAAAGCCGACGCGCTTGCCCTCCAGTCGATAGCCGGTCACGATTCCGAGGCGTTCGAAGCCGCCCAGCACATCGAGCTTGGTGAGCGTGGCAGCGGTCAAGCCGTTGAGCTGGACTGCGTATTGAGCCGCCACGACGTCGAGCCAGCCGCACCGGCGAGGACGCCCGGTGACGGTCCCGTATTCACCGCCCTGGCGGCGCAGCCGCTCACCGCGCTCGTCATTGAGCTCCGACGGAAGCGGTCCGGCGCCGACGCGCGTACAGTAGGCTTTGAGCACGCCGATAACGCGGCCGATCGCACCCGGCCCGATGCCGAGCCCAGTGCACGCGCCGCCGGCAATCGTGTGCGAACTGGTGACGTACGGATACGTGCCGTAGCCGACATCGAGTAAGGAGCCCTGCGCGCCTTCGAGCAGCACCCGTTTGCCGGCAGCCAAACGCTCGTGAATGTAGGCAACGCCGTCAACTACATGCGGCGCCAGCCGTTCGGCCGCCACCAGCGTCTCCTCGATGGTCTCTTCGGCCATGTCATCCTGAGCGGAGTCGAAGGAGGCTCGAATCTTCTCGGCAAGGGTTGCGGCTTGCGAAAGATCCGCAAACAAGATGCCGGTGCGCGCTACCCGGTCGACGTAAGCCGGGCCGATGCCGCGCCGCGTCGTGCCGATTGCGTTCGTGCGTGCCCGTTCGGCCGCCGCATCTCGAGCGACGTGGTAAGGAAAGACAATGTGCGCGCGATCGGAGATCTTTAGCCGGGAGATGTCGAGGCCGAGCGTCGCCAAGCCGTCCAGTTCGGCGATGAGCGTGCGCAGATTGACGACCGTCCCCCCGCCGACGAAGAGCTCGACGTGAGGATGCATGACGCCGGAAGGAACGATCCGCAGTGCCAACTCGCGATCGCCGACGACGATTGAATGCCCGGCGTTATCGCCGCCCCCAAACCGCGCAACCACATCGTAGTCGGCGGCGTAAAGATCGACGATCCTGCCTTTGCCCTCGTCGCCCCACTGCAGCCCAACGATCACGTCCGCTTTCGAAGGCAACTAAACCCTTTCTATTGGGTTCGAAATTCGAGGTCGTTCGTGTCGCCCATTGGGATTTCCGGAGTTCCTTGAAACTGCGTCATCACGAACTCCGAGAATAAGGCGTTCGGCCAACCGAAGTTGCGGCGCGTGAACTGCTGGGGATTGTCGGGATTAAAGGACTCGTGGAGCAGATGGTCGCCGGGATCGCTCGCCAGGAGCTGCCCGAGAACATCCTGCTTCTCGGCGCCGGTCGTCGCGGTCATCCCTTCGATAATCAGCGCCAGCGGCCAGACCCAGTGGTCGGGCGTGTGATAGCTGCCGATCCCGCGCGCCCAGTGGCCTTGATAGAACGACGGGTTGTCCTGCGAGAGCAAGAATCGGCGGGTATTCTGGTAGTAACGGTCGTTTGGTTCGGTGTAGCCCAAGTACGGGGCCGCCAGCAGGCTAGGAATATTGGCGTCGTCGGTGAGAATCGCGTGTCCGAGGCCATCTACTTCATAAGCGTAAATGTAGCCGTACTTCGGCACCAGAACCAGACCGTAGGTTTGGATTCCGCGCTGGACTTCGTCGCGTAAAGCTTTGGCTTCGCGGGCCTTGACGACGTCGCGGTAGACCTTGAGTTCAATCTCGGCCATATCGCCGAGCGCGACGACCGCGAACATCTCGGAGGGGATTAGGAAGTTATAGGTACTGGCGTCGTCGGAAGGGCGGAAACCCGTCCAAATCATGCCCGTATAGCCGACCGGGTTGCCGCGTCCAAGGTTGGGCAGCTCTTTATGCGTGTACCGCGAGTCGCGCGGATGGTTCTGTTCCCGCTGCATGGTGGCGAGCACGCTGTCGAGCATGGCAGAGAAGTCGGGAGTAAAGATCGAGGCGTCGCCGGTCGTCTTCCAGTAGCTCCACGCCAGCACCGTCGGATACGCCAGCGAGTCGAGCTCGAACTTCTGCTCCCAGACGCGGTAATCCAACGTATACGCATTGGCATAGGGATCGATCCTCAAGTATTTCGCCATGCGAGCGACGATCGCACGAAGCAAGGCTCGAACATCGGGATCGTCTTTGGCGAAATAGAGATAGGGTCGAGCTTGCGCGCTCGCATCGCGGAGCCATTCGGCTGGAATGTCTCCGGTCATAATGTAGGCCGTGCCATCGGGTGCGTATTGGGCAAGCCGGCTGGTGTCGAGCAAAGCAGCTCGAAACATCTCCTCGAGACGCTCGTTTGTGCTGCGGTAATCGGCGGCTGCCTGTTCAATCGAGCGCAACTCGAGTGCGACCGCCCGCAACGGCTTTAGCATGGCCGCACTGATGCAGAGCACCGCCACCAAAAGGCTCGTGACAAGATATCGGCCCATTATGTGGGCCAGCTTCCGTGGGCGTACAAGGCCGGCAACTCCCGATAGCGTCCTAGATAATCGAGGCCATAACCCACAACGAAGACGTCGGGGACCTCGAAGCCCCTATACTTGATTTCGATGTCGACAATCCTCCTGTGCGGCCGGTCGAGCAGCGTGCATACGGCCAGCGACGCGGGTCCCCGCCCAAGCAGGGTCTTGACAACGTACTGGAGCGTCAACCCCGTGTCGACCGTGTCGTCCACCAGGATCACGTGCCGCCCCTCGACCGGGATCCCCGCGTCCTTCTCAAAGACGATGCCCTCGCCGTCGCCGTACTTGTTTACTGCGATGAAGTCGAGGTGGCACGGGATTGTGACCGCCCTCGCCAAATCGGCCAGGAAGGTTGCAGCCGCCGCCAGCAGCCCGATCATGAGAGGCGTCTTGTCCGCATAGTCCCTTGATATGGCGGCGCCGATCGCCTTGACTCGATCGGCGATCGATCCGGCATCAAAGAGCGGCTCTCCGATCACGATGCTTGCTTCATCGAACGCGAGAAGACCCGTTGGGCGTCGCGCCGGGTGAAAAGCTTCACATTTACATCCGGGTGATGCCGGCGCATTAATCGCACTTTTCGATTCTTGCGCGTATTGCGAACGGGTTTTGCGACCGTAAGCTCGATGTAGAGGTCGTGCTCCGGAAGATAAAAATCCGGTGTAAAAAACTCCACCGGACGTCCTCGTTCATTCCACGCGATCGGAAAACTGCGGGGCTCGTACTCCCAGGCTACTCGATAAAAGTCAAAGAGCTTTGCGAGCTCCGCCTCGCTCGCATGTGCAAAAGTAGCCCGGGACATTGCCACGGGCTGTTATCTACGACGCGCACGCCCGGTTGTCCCGCTGAAAGCGCAGAAGACCAGGCGCTGCTCCACCGGCCGCGGAGCCCCTTCGGGCGAAGCGCTGCCGGCGTCCGCCCAGGTTTAAGCGGTCCGCTTTCAGAACGTGCCGTTGCCGCGCCTCGCGTGAAATTAAGGAGCTGAGAATGCGTCTGAATCCCGCCATCGCCTTTTCGTTTCTCGTTGCATGTGCCGGCTGCTCGCAGACCGGCGGCGCTCCATCGTCGCTACCGGTTACCGCGACATTCGATCGGCAATCGAGCGCGCGCGTCACGTATAAGACCGTCTATAGCTTCAAGGGTGCGCCCGACGGCGACACGCCGAATGGGGATCTGATCTACAGGAGCGGCACTTTGTACGGCACGACGACGACGGGCGGCAAAAGCGATTTAGGAACGCTGTTCAAGCTGCTGCCCTCTGGACGAGAGACGTCGCTGTATAGCTTCGTCGGCGGCCCCGGCGGCAACAGTCCGGATTCCGGCGTCATCACATTAGGCGGCGCATTTTACGGCACGACGGGCGACGTGGCATACCAGGTGACGGCGACGGGCAAAGAAATGTCGCTTCACGCTTTCGGGGGCGGCAATGATGGTGCCACAACCGTGCAGAGCCCGATGGCCGTGCTTGACGGCAAGCTCTACGGTGCGACGCAGTTGGGCGGCTCGAAACGGTGCAATAGCGGCTGCGGCACGATCTTTGGGTTAACCACCGGCGGGGCGGAAAACGTGGTGCATCCTTTCCAGGGCGGGCACGACGGCTTCGTGCCGTTGGGAAGCGTGATCGAGGTCAAAGGCGCGCTTTACGGCACGACATCCTACGGCGGCGCGCACGACGGGGGGACCGTTTTCAAAATGACCGGTTCCGGCACGAAGAGCATACTCTACAGTTTCAAGGAGGCCGCCAGCGACGGCGAGCGGCCGAGTGGAAACCTGACCGACGTTGGCGGCGTGCTTTACGGCACGACCGGCTTCGGTGGCGCAAAAGATCTCGGCACAGTCTTCGCGCTCGACGCATCCCGCAAAGAAACCGTGCTGCACGCGTTCGCCGGTGGCGCCGATGGAGCATCCCCTAATGGAAGCTTAGTCGCCGTAAACGGTATACTGTATGGTACGACGTCCAGCGGCGGTAAATTTGGCAAAGGAACGGTCTTTTCGCTAACTAATTCGGGCAAAGAGCAAGTCCTTTACGCCTTCAAAGGCGGGGCCGACGGCTATCAGCCGCTCGGGGGCCTCGTCAACGTCAACGGCACTCTGTATGGAACTACCGATCGAGGCGGCCGCGCCAACAAAGGGACGGTTTACTCGATAAGACCCTAGGGCGGCTGTTAACTACGACGCGCTCGCCCGGTTATCTCGCTGAAAACGTAGAACGAAACGAGCGCCACCGAGCGCGGACGACTCGACCCGCACCTCTCCGCCGGCGCGCTCGACGATTGCCTTGACGACCGCAAGTCCGATGCCGTTGCCGGATCGGTTGGGAGCACCGCCGCGAACGCCCATGACGAAGATCGACTCGATCTCGCCCGGCGCGATGCCGTCGCCATCATCTTCCACCGCGATCTGAACGAACCGCTCCTCGCAGGTGCACGAAATCTCTACCGTCCCGCGTTGGCTGCCGTACTTGACCGCGTTCTCCGCCAGATTCGCTAACGCGTGAACGCACGCGTCGCCGTCGATGCGCGCATGCGCCGACTCCGGCAGCTCGGTCCGAATGGTTATCTCTCGTCCGGCGGCCAACGGCGCCACCAGATCGATCGTTGCGTTGATTTGCTCGACCACATTGCAGGAGGCGCCCGTCGACTGGGTCGAGAGATCGAGCATCGAAAACTCAAGCATTCCCTCGACTAGGCGACCGAGTCGAAGTACCTCACGGCGCGCGGTCTGGAGAAAACGCCGCGCCGTGGATGGATCGAGCTCACCCTCGAGCAGCGTTTCGACATATCCCCGTATGGAGGTCAGCGGCGTGCGCAGCTCGTGGCCAACCGTCGCCAGCATTGCACGGCGCTCGCGTTCGCGGTTTCCTCGTTCGAGCGCCGCGTCGATCGTCAGTGCGATCGCATCGACCTCGGCCCGCGACGAAACAGGCCACCAGCCGCTCTCGACGCGCCGTCCGGTCC
>JBAVTZ010000125.1:0-26648 GCA_049696515.1 Candidatus Cybelea sp.
GGAACTCGTTGAAAGCCGGGTTGACCTTCACCTCGACCAACAAGCGCTGGGTCGGGATTGCGACCGATGCCTGGTACAACTACGGCAACGCATTGGCGCCGCAGAGAACCAAGATCTGGACGCTCGACGGGCGTTATCACTTTAGTCCGGTCGGAAAGGGCCCGTATAAAGGCCTAATGCTGCGCTACCGGTACGTCGAGCGGACGCTTTCGAATACTTTTTGCGGCGCCGCGGCCACAAACTGCGTGCCGGGCACGCCGATCGGCAGCACCCAATTTGGCGGGCTTCCGCTCTTCAAGTATAACCGCTTCATGCTGGAGTACGATTTCTGATGCGCAGCAATCAATCGATCAAGTGGCTATCGCGAGCGGCGCTGCTGGGCACGATCCTGTTCGCTTTCGGTGCGAGCATTTGCGCGGGTGCTCAACCGCCGGGGCCCGCGACGATTCTCAACGTTTCCTACGATCCCACGCGCGAGCTCTACGACGATTATAACGCAACCTTTGCCAAATACTGGCAGCATAAAACTGGGCAAAGCCTAACGATTCAGCAGTCGAACGGCGGCTCGGGGAAGCAAGCCCGAGCCGTCATCGACGGCCTCCAGGCCGACGTCGTTACGCTGGCCCTGGCCTACGACATCGATGCCATCGCAGAGAAGGCCAAACTGCTCCCGGCGAATTGGCAATCGCGCCTTCCGAACAACAGCACGCCCTACACTTCCACGATCGTCCTCTTGGTACGCCAAGGCAACCCGAAGCATATCCGTGACTGGGACGATCTGGTGAAGCCGGGCATTTCCGTGATCACGCCCAACCCCAAAACCTCGGGAGGCGCGCGCTGGAACTTCCTCGCCGCTTGGGCGTACGCGCTGGCGCGCCCGGGTGGGAATCCGACGACCGCCAAAGCCTTTGTCACGAAGCTCTACGCGAACGTCCCGGTGCTCGATTCGGGCGCCCGTGGCTCGACGACGACCTTCGTCGAGCGCGGAATCGGGGATGTCTTAGTTGCCTGGGAAAACGACGCGCTCTTGGCCGTCAACAAGCTCGGACGTGGCCGCTTTCAAATCGTCAGGCCGTCGCTGAGCATTCTCGCCGAACCGCCGGTCTCGCTGGTCGACGGTGTCGTCGATAAGAAGGGAACGCGCGCCATCGCCCAAGCCTACCTCGAGTATCTCTACTCGCCGGAAGGCCAAGAGATCATCGCCCGCCACTACTTTCGCCCACGCCTCGCCTCGATCGCGAAGAAGTACGCCGGCCAGTTCCCAGCGATGAGGCTCGTTACGATCGACCGATTCGGCGGATGGTCCAACGCTCAGCATACCTACTTTGCCGACGGCGGTATCTTCGACGCGATCTATCAGCCCAACCAGAAGTAGCGATGCGCGCCAGACTCGGGGTTTTTCGCCGGCGAGGCATCATTCCGGGATTCGGATTGACGCTTGGGTTTACCGTGCTCTACCTGTCGCTCATCGTGCTCATTCCGCTCTCGGCCACATTCGTCGAAGCCTCGAAGATCGGCTGGCACGAATTCTGGCGGATCGTCACGACGCATCGGGCAGTGGCCGCGTACGAGCTAAGCTTCGGTGCGTCGCTCATCGGTGCGGCGATCAACTTCGTTCTCGGCACGCTGGTCGCGTGGGTCTTGGTCCGCTATAGCTTCCCCGGAAAACGCATCCTCGATTCGCTCGTCGATCTGCCATTCGCCCTTCCAACGGCGGTCGCCGGAATCGCACTCACGACGATCTACGCACCCAACGGATGGTTCGGACGCCCGCTGGCCGCTCTCGGCGTTCACGTTGCATTCACCCGACTGGGTATCGTCGTTGCACTGACGTTTGTCGGGTTACCCTTCGTCGTTCGAACCGTCCAGCCGGTGTTGGAGGACCTCGACCGTGAGCTCGAAGAGGCGGCCGCGTGTCTGGGCGCGGGACGCTGGCAAACCTTCGCGCGCGTCCTTTACCCAGCCATTCTGCCGGCGACCCTCACCGGCTTTGCCTTGGCCTTCGCGCGCGGCGTCGGAGAATACGGCTCCGTCATCTTCATTGCCGGCAACATGCCGATGCGCACGGAAATCGCGCCGTTGCTTATCGTAACCAAACTCGAAGAGTACGATTACACCGGAGCCACGGCAATTGCAGTCGTCATGCTGCTGCTTTCGTTCGCCTTCCTGCTGGGCATCAACGTGCTCCAGCGGTGGAGCGGCCGGCGCGAAGGCAGGGATGCTCCCGAATCATCCGGGCTGCGCCCGGCTTTGGGGTTCGATGGTTAGCGCACTCCCCGCGACGGCGTCCACAGCGGTCAGCGAGTCGGCGCTCGTGCGCCGCTCGCTCATTGGCATCGCCGTACTTTTTCTCGGCACGTTTCTTTTGGTACCCTTGACCGTCGTCTTCGCGGTTGCGTTCGGGCAAGGGATCGCTGCGTACGTCCAGACCTTTCGCGATCCCGACACGCTGTCGGCGATTCGGTTGACATTGCTGGCTGCCGCGATCGCCGTTCCGGCGAACGTGGTCTTCGGAATCGCCGCGGCTTGGGCGATCGGCAAGTTCGAGTTCTTTGGAAAGAGCTTCTTGATCGCGCTGATCGACTTGCCTTTTTCGGTTTCCCCGGTCGTTGCCGGCCTCACGTACGTGCTTGTCTTCGGCGCGCAGGGATGGTTTGGACCGTGGCTGATCGCGCACAACATCCAGGTGATTTTTGCGGTACCCGGGATCGTGCTCGTCACGATTTTCGTAACGTTCCCGTTCGTTGCCCGCGAACTGTTGCCGCTGATGGTAGCGCAAGGCAACGATGAAGAGGAGGCTGCCCTTACCTTGGGCGCTAACGGCTGGCAAACGTTCCTGAAGGTAACGTTGCCGAACGTCAAATGGGCGCTTATATATGGTGTCATCCTATGCAATGCTCGCGCGATGGGTGAATTCGGAGCGGTTTCCGTAGTATCGGGGCACATTCGCGGTTTGACCAACACGATGCCGCTGCAAATCGAAGTGCTCTACAACGATTATCAGTTTGTTCCGGCGTTCGCCGTCGCTTCACTTTTGGCGCTCTTGGCTCTGGTCACGCTGGTCATCAAGAGCCTGGTGGAGTGGCGAGCCGGGACTCGGTTAGGAGACGTTGCATGAGCATCGCCGTTCGTCAGGTCACGAAGACCTTCGGAAACTTCACGGCCCTCGACCGCGTGGATCTCGACATACCACGTGGCCGTCTGGTTGCGCTTCTAGGCCCTTCGGGATCGGGTAAAACGACGCTCTTGCGGATTATCGCGGGTTTGGAGATCGCCGATGCCGGCGTCGTACAGTTCGACGGTGAGGACTTCAGCAATCGTACCGCCCGCGAGCGGCGAGTCGGCTTCGTCTTTCAGCATTACGCGCTCTTTCGTCACATGACGGTGTTCGAGAATATCGCCTTCGGGCTGCGAGTGCGTCCGCGCCGTGGGCGGCCGTCACCGCAGGCGATTCGCACGCGCGTTGGCGAGCTGCTGGCCCTTATCCAGCTCAGCAGTCAGGCCGAACGCTATCCTTCGCAACTCTCCGGCGGCCAGCGTCAGCGCGTTGCACTCGCGCGTGCCTTGGCCGTCGAGCCGAGCGTCTTGCTCCTCGACGAGCCCTTCGGCGCATTGGATGCCAAGGTACGTTTGGAGTTGCGGCGATGGCTGCGGCAACTTCACGACGAGGTCGGCGTCACGAGCGTTTTCGTGACGCACGATCAGGACGAGGCACTCGAAGTGGCCGATCAAGTGGCCGTGATGAACGGCGGCCGGATCGAGCAGGTGGGGACACCGGACGAGGTCTACAACCGTCCGGCGAGCTCCTTCGTCTACAATTTTTTAGGCAACGTCAACCTATTTCATGGGCGGGTCGACAACGGCACTACTTACATCCATCAGGAAGCGACGGGCCAGCTAGTTTTCGTCCGGCCCCACGCGCTGGAAATTGGGCGGCAGCCGGGCGGTGCGAACTATTTTCGCGCGAAGACCAAGCATATCAACGCCGCCGGGCCTTTCGTAAAGGTCGAAGCAATTACCGAATGGGGTGCGCTGGTTCACGTCGAGATGCCGCAGGAGCGCTTCCGCGACCTCGCGCTCCACAAAGACGAAGAGATTTTTATTACTCCGCGCGATCTCGCGGTCTTCGCTCAAGAGTAGCCGGCGCCAGCGGGCCGGCGTCGAGGCAAGACTACGCGGGGGTTTCCTTGCGCTCGAGTCAAATACCGCGCCGTCATGGCTTCGTCGATGAAGGCGCTCGTCAAAGCGGGCTCGGGGTCCGGCTTTCTCTTGACGGAGGTGCCGGTGCCGAAGATCGGACCCACCGACGTGCTCATTCGGGTCGAAAAAGCCGGTCTCTGCGGGACCGATTATCACATCTACAGCTGGGATACGTGGGCGCAACACCGGATCAAACCCCCGCTGATCGTCGGACACGAGTTTATGGGGACGGTCGTGGCGGTCGGGGACGCCGTGCGAGGCACGCGCGTCGGCGAGCGGGTTTCGGCCGAGGGACACATCCCCGATCTTACGTGTTTGCTCTGCCGCACCGGTCAAGCCCACATCTGCGAGCACGTCGAGATCATCGGCGTCGACCGTGACGGCGCTTTTGCGCAATACGTAGCGATACCCGAATATAACGTGTGGCGCCTCGATCAGGCGATTCCCGATGAAGTCGCCGCAATCTTCGATCCGCTCGGCAACGCCGTGCATAGCGTGATGGCCGCGGGTGTTAGCGTCAAGAGCGTCGTGATCATGGGCGTCGGCTCGATCGGGCTGATGGCAATTCAGGTCGCGCGGGCGGCCGGCGCACTTTCCGTCTATGCCGTGGACGTCAATCCCGCCAAGCTCGAGTTCGCAAGGCGGCTCGGCGCCGACGCAACCTTTCTCTCCTCGCAAACCGATCTGGTGGGGGAGATTCGGAATCGAACCGGCGGCGACGGCGCGGACGTGTTGCTGGAGATGTCGGGGAGCGGCGGCGCCATCGACCTCGGGCTGCAGCTGCTTCGTAATGGAGGAACCGCGGCGCTGCTCGGGATTCCGCCTGACAACGTGAGCCTGAATCTCGCCGAGCGCGTCATCTTCAAAGGGCTCACGGTGCTCGGCATCAATGGCCGGCGCATGTTCGAAACCTGGTACCAGATGGAAGCGCTGGTCAAGAGCGGACGCGTGGACCCGCGCTCAATCATCACGCACGTGCTCCCATACACCGAGTTCGACCGCGCCTTCGACCTGATGAGCAAAGGCGAGGCGGCGAAGATCGTTCTCGACTTTAAAGGAGATAAGTCCGAACTATGAATCAAGCGTTCGAAGAAAAGCTGCAAGGCGACCTCGACGCACTTAAGAAGGCCGGCACCTACAAGCACTTGCGTCACTTGACGACCCCGATGGCGCCCGAAGTGCACATGGAAGAAGCCGGCGACGTCATCGTCCTTTCGAGCAACAACTATTTGGGGCTCGCCGACCTGCCCGAGGTGGTGGAGGCCGGAAAGCGAGGCCTCGACAAGTACGGAGCTGGTACCGCTTCGGTGCGCTTTATTTGCGGAACGTTCGACGTCCACCGCGTCCTGGAGGAGTCGATTGCGAAGTTCTTGGGCACTCAGGCCGCGCTCTCGTTCGTTTCTTGTTGGAACGCGAACACGGGCCTCTTCCCGACGATCTGCGACGCGGGATCGGCAATCGTTTCGGACGAGCTGAACCACGCCTCGATCATTGATGGCGTTCGACTGGCCTCGAAGGCGCGCCGGGAGCGTTTCAAGCATCGCGACATGGACGAGCTGGAAGCGAAGCTGAAGAGCGTACAGGGCTGTTTTCCGATCGTCCTCGTTACCGACGGCGTTTTCTCGATGGAGGGCGACCTCGCGAAGCTGCCCGAGATGGTGGCACTGGCAAAGCGCTACGGAGCGATCACCGTGGTCGACGATTCCCATGGAACCGGCGTCATGGGTGAGACGGGTCGTGGTACCATCGAACACTACGATCTGACTGGGCAAGTCGACGTGATCACCGGGACGCTTGGAAAGGCGCTGGGAGGCGCGGCGGGCGGCTTCGTCGCCGGCAGCAGCGCGTTGATCGACACGTTGATCCAGCGGTCGCGCCCGCAGCTTTTTTCGAACGCGTTACCGGCGACCGTTGCCAGCAGCTCCCTCGAAGCGATCGAGTATCTCGATGCGCATCCCGAGCTCGTGCAGAAGCTGCGGGCCAACACCCGGTACTTCCGCGACGGGCTCGAACGCATCGGCTATAAGCCGCTCGAGAGCGAAAGCGCGATCATCCCGATCATCGTCGGTGAAACGGCCTTTGCCATCGCCCTTAGCGACCGGCTCTTGAAAGCCGGCATTTTTGTAACCGGCTTTGGCTATCCGGTGGTGCCGGAGGGAACGGCGCGCATTCGCGTCCAGATCAGCGCGGCGCTCACCAACGATGAAATGGACCGGGCGCTAACCGCGTTCGAGCGCGTCGGCAAAGAGACCGGATTGCTCAAATAGCCATGGCAATCTCGTTCGATCGGATGGAATTCGAGCGGTTGGGCTTGGTCTTGAAGCCGGATGACGCCATCGACGAACGGCTGGGCGTCTTGAACCCCGCCTGCACCCGTCTACCGGGCGGGATGCTTCAGCTCTATCCGCGCATGGTAGCTCCCGGCAATGTCTCGCGAATCGGCTCGTTCCGTGCACGCGAAGGGGAGGACGGGCACCTCACCATCGAGCCGTGCGGTTTTGCGCTCGTTCCGGAAGCACCCTATGAGCTGCGCGATCAGGCTGACGGACACGGCTGCGAGGATCCGCGTGTGACCTTCGTAGAGGCGATCGGCCGATACGTAATGGCATACGTCGCGTTCGGTCCACGAGGTCCCGAAGTCGCGAGCGCCGTTTCATCCGATGGCTTAGAATGGCAGCGCATCGGACTAATGCACTTTCAGGGAGACGATGCGACCTTCGCCGACAAAGACGCGGCGTTCTTTCCAGAACCGGTCATGTCGCCGAGCGGCGTCGAATCGTTGGCCTTCTATCATCGGCCGACGTTGCAGATCCAGGTTGCGCCCGGCGAAAGTGCGCTCTCCATTCTGGAGGCGCTCCCCGCTGAGCAACGTGAAGCGATTGCAATCGGCTACGTTCCGCTCGATGCGGTCAGGGCCGACATCAGCGCGCTCACCAGCGTTGCGGAAACGCATCGGCTGACGCTTCCACCTGCAACCTGGGGAACGATTAAGGTTGGCTGCGGAACACCTCCGGTGCGCGTCGCCGAGGGTTGGCTCTCGGTGATCCACGGTGTAGACGAAGTCGTCAATCCGGGCGAGCCGACCGCGCTGCGATACTGCGCCGGCGTGATCGTCCACGACCCGCAGCGGCTCGATCGGATTCTTTATCGCTCCCGCGAGCCGCTCTTCGTTCCCGAAGGCCTCGGTGAGATCCAAGGAACGGTAGGACACGTCGTTTTTCCAACCGGCATCGATCGCCTCGCAGAACGCGAATTCGACATCTACTACGGCATGGCCGACTTCGAGATCGGTCGCGGCAGGCTCATACTCTAGGCCGATCATGAGCTATCGCGAGCTGTTCGAAGTCGGTCCAGGCCGTCGCCTGCGCCTTTCGGAGATCGACTCGACGTTTACCGGCAGAGTCGTAAGCAAGGCTGCCGCAATCACCGCGATGGAACGTGACGACCGCCGCTTAGACAAGCTCCAGTACTTGCTTTACGCGGAGCACGCGCGATCGTTGCTGATCGTCTTGCAGGGCATGGATGCAGCCGGAAAGGACGGCACCATCCGCCATGTTTTCCGAGCGCTCAACCCGCAAGGCGCGCGGGTACACGCCTTCAAGACCCCTTCCCAGGAAGAGGCGGATCACGATTTTCTCTGGCGAGCTCACGTTCACGCCCCCCAAAAGGGTGAGATCGTGATATACAATCGCTCGCACTACGAGGACGTGCTCATCGTGCGGGTGCACGGCCTCGTTCCGAAATCGGTATGGTCGAAACGCTACGAGCTCATCAACGACTTCGAGAAGAACCTCACTTTGGCGGGAACGACGATCCTCAAGTTCTTTCTCCATATCAGCGAGGAAGAGCAGCTGCGACGCTTCAAAAAGCGGCTCGACGACCCGACGCATCAGTGGAAGATCAGCGACGCGGATTATACCGAACGAGCCTACTTCAAGCAATACATGGAAGCGTACGAGGAGACGTTCGAGAAGACCAACACCCCGTTTGCGCCGTGGTTCGTCATTCCATCGCGCCACAAATGGTTTCGCAACCTCGCGGTCTCGAAGATTGTCGTTGAGACGCTCGAGGGATTTAAGATGAAGTTCCCCGCGCCAAGCGTCGACCTTGCCGAAATCCGCCGAAGATATCGCTCGGCCAAACGTACCGAAAAGAAACGCTAAAACGGCCGGCGTTTCGTCCAGCATGACAGCGCCTAAAAAAGGCAGGTCCAACAAACATGCATTTGCTGGACCTGCTAATGGTTGCGGGGGGTGGATTTGAACCACCGACCTTCGGGTTATGAGCCCGACGAGCTACCGGACTGCTCCACCCCGCGTCGAGAACGACAGGATTACGACGGCTTGGGTTTCACCCCTCCTCCGGCCTCTAAGCGAGCGGCTTACGCGGTACCGGGCAGGCCGATGCCGAAATCGGGTTCATGGCCTCCGGTTTGCTCGCGGCGCGTGCACCGAAAATCCACTTGCACTGCCACCTCGAGGGAACGTTACGCGCGTCGACCTTTGTCGAGTTAGCAGCCAAACACGGCGTGCCGCTCAGGTATTGCCCTTCCAGCGGCTCGGCTCGGGATGGCGCGAGCGGTCGCCAGGACGTCGATCCGGTAAATCCCTATGGTTTTAACAACCTGGAAGAGTTCTTGCTGATCTTTGCCGCCGTTAGCCGAGCTTTGCGTGATCCGCAAGACTATGCGCGGCTGGCGCGCGAGTTCGTCGAGGATGCGCTGGCTGAAAACGTGATCTACGGCGAGCTCTTTGTTTCGCCGTCGGTTTGGACGTTCTTCAATCCGCGTCTCGACGTCCGCGCCACGATGGAAGCAATCGTCACCGAGCTGCGCGCGGCGCGCCCGCGGGCGACCTTCAGACTTCTGCCCGACCTCACGCGGAACTTTGGCGAAGCGAGCGCGATGGAAACGGCTCGCGCCGTCGCAAGCATGACCGATCTGGATGTCATCGGCGTATCCCTCGGCGGCCGCGAACTCGGCTTTCCCGCTAAGCTCTTTGTCGACGTCTTTGCCTACGCCCGCGCTCAAGGATTGCATTGCGTGGCGCACGCCGGGGAGGCTGACGGCGCCCAAAGCGTTCGCGATGCCGTCGAGTTGCTGGGCGCCGAACGGATTGGTCATGGCATTACGGCGCTCGACGATCCCGCCACGACCGAGCTGCTTGCCGAACGGCGCATTCCCCTAGAGATCTGCCCGACGTCGAACCGGCTGACCGGCGCGGAGCTGGCCGGTCATCCACACCCATACATTGATTTCGATCGATTCGGCTGCGTCGTCACGATTGATTGCGACGATCCAACGATCTTTCAGACCTCGATTGGCGGCGAATATGCGATCGTCGAGCGGCTGGCAGGCTCGGCGGCGCTCGAGCGATACATCCGTAACGCCATCGGGGCAACTTTTGCCGATACCCGAGAGAAGCAGGCCATGGAGACGCAGCTGGCGGCGGCTGCTGCGGAACTCCACTTGAAGTCGCGAAGTTAGAGCTGCTATGGCCGGACACTCTCATTCTCACTTTGCCGAGTCCTTCGAGATGTACATGAAGGCGATCTATCGTCTCGAGCGCGAAGGTCCGGGCGTCACAACCTCAGCCTTGGCGACCGAACTGGGCGTTGCACCGGCATCGGTCTCGGGCATGCTCAAGAAATTGGTCAACGACGGTTACGTTGAACACGAAGTGCGTGGCGACATCAAACTGACCCGACAGGGTCTCGAAGTGGCGGTTGGAGTCGTCCGCCGCAATCGGTTGGCGGAGCGTTTGCTGACCGACGTCCTTGGCATGCCCTGGGACGAGGTTTATGCCGAGGCGTGCATCCTCGAGCACGCTATCACTGAACGCGTTGAAGAGCGCCTGGTAGTGGCGCTCGGCGATCCGCAGACCTGCCCGCACGGACATCCGATTCCGCCGAAAGACCTAACGGAACCGGTGCGCACGGGGATTCCGCTGGCCCAAGTCGAGCCGGGAGAGAGAGTCACGGTCGCCGGGGTGACCGAGCAGATGCCGGAGATCTTGCGCTATTTAGGCCAGGTAGGTCTCCGCCCCGGCGCTCGTCTTTCGATCGTTGAAAAGGCGCCGTTGGGTGGGCCGGTGACCGTTGAGGTTGAGGGCGAGCGTCATGCGATCTCGCTCGAGCTCGCGCGTATGGTAATGATCGCGTGATCACCCGCTTTTTAATCGTCCTCAACGTAATCGGCTATCTCTGGGAGATATCGGTGGGCGGCCCCGGAATGCTGTCGGGCTTTGGCGGAGCCGGCATGGAACGGGTGCTCAGCGAGGGGGCGCTCATTCCGGCGGCGGTTTTGCAAAACGGGCAGTGGTGGCGTATCGTCACCGGAGCGTTTCTACACGCCGGCCTGCTTCACATCGGGGTTAACATGATGTCGCTCTGGTTTCTGGGGCGCTTCATCGAGCTTGCGCTCGGGTCGTGGCGAATGCTCCTCGTTTATATGGTGTCGCTCGTCGCCTCGGGATTGGCGGTAGTCTATTTCAGCAATCCACTGGTGGCGACGGTCGGCGCAAGCGGAGCGATCTTCGGTCTCTTCGGCGCGCTCTTCGCGATCGGATTCAAGCTCGGAAAACCGGGAATGGAACTCGTTCGAGCCAACGTGGGAATCCTCGTACTGAATCTCATCATCACCTTCACGGTTCCGCAGATCTCGTGGCAAGCGCATCTGGCGGGATTGCTGGCCGGCTTCGCGCTTACGTACGCGATCTATTTTCCGCCCCGCCGCGTTACGCCGGTCGTGGTTGACGCGAGCACGGGGCGCGAGCTGGAAACGGAGTACGAATCGCCGGGCGATCATCATCGAGCGCAGTGACCGAAACGCTGGAGCAGATCTTTGGCGCTGGCGGCCCGTTTGCGCGAACTCTTGCCGGCTATGAGCCTCGTCGGGAACAAGTACAGATGGCGCAACTCATCGAGCGCGGCATTCTGGAAGGGGCACACACGGTCGTCGAAGCCGGTACCGGCGTCGGAAAGTCGCTTGCGTATCTCGTCCCGGCGATTCGGAGCGGAAAGAAAGTCGTGCTTTCGACGGGCACGATCGCGCTCCAAGAGCAACTCGTGCACAAGGATATCCCGCTCGTGGAGGCTGCGCTCGACATACCCGTGCGGGTCACCCTGCTCAAAGGTCGCGGGCATTATCTCTGCCGATTGAAGCTCGAACGCATGCGGGCCGATCGCCTGCTGGCGCCGTCGCGCGAAATGCAACGGATGTGGGAGTGGGCCGAGCGCACCCAGAGCGGCGATCGCGCCGAGTTGGGCTTCGTTCCGCCGCCCAACCAGTGGGAACAGCTCGACGCCGATGCGGACGAATGCGTTGGCGAGTTCTGCTCGCACTTCCGCGACTGCTTTTTTTTCCGTAAGCGTGACGAAGCAAAGTATGCCGATCTGGTGGTGGTCAATCACGCGCTCTTCTTTTTGGATCTCGCCGCCGGCGGCGGATTGCTGCCCGCCTACGACATCGCCGTGCTCGACGAGGCGCATCAATGCGAGCGCTGGGCGACGGACTCCCTCACCGGGGTGCTTTCCGGCGCCACAATCGGCCGAATGTTGCGCAAGCTGCGCCGCAGTTACGAGTTGCCGGGTTCGTTCGACAGCGAGTTCGACGAAAGTATTCGGTGGCTCGAATCTTCGCTCGCGCGCGTTCCAGGGGATCGCTATCCGCTAGCCGCAAACGAGGACGGCTGGCCAGCGCTGGAGGCTCTGCGTCAGGCCATCTACCGGCTGGAAAACTGGCTCTTTGCCAACTGGCTCGGCGCTTTGAAGAAGCCTGCCGAGAACGAAGCTGAAGCGGAGCGCCGGCGCGATCTCGCCTTACGCGCCGTCGTCGCGCATGCAGCGGTTATCGACCGCGTCGAGGCCGGCTCCGCCGACGCCATCGTTTGGGTCGAACGCGGTGACGTGGAAGGGCGCTATTCGATCAACTGTGCCCCACACGAGGTCGCCGACTTCCTACGCGCAACCTTGTTTGCGCGCACGCAGAGCGTGATTCTCACCAGCGCGACCCTCTCGACGAATGGATCGTTCGCCTTCGTCCGCCGGACGCTCGGCGTCGACGAAGCACAAGAGCTCACGGTCCCGTCGCCCTTCGATTACGCGCGCCAAGCGCGACTCTTTATCGCGCCTGCCGAAGTCAACCCGAAGTCGTCCGCCTTTGCGCGCCGCGCCGCGCCGCTTGTCGAAGAATGCCTCGACCGCTCGGGTGGGCGGGCCTTCGTTCTCTTCACGTCCTACGCGCGGCTTCGCGAGATATACGCGCTGTTGCGCGAGCGTTTGGCGTTTCCGGTTCGGTTGCAAGGGGAACTGCCTCGCGCATATCTCCTCGACTGGTTCCGCCGAACCCCCGGTGCCGTGCTCTTCGCCACTGCCACCTTCTGGGAAGGGATAGACGTCGTCGGGGACGCGCTTTCGTGCGTCATCATCGATCGTCTGCCTTTCCCATCACCCAGCGATCCGCTGGTGATGGCCCGCGTGCGCGCGCTGGAAGCACGCGGTCTGGACGGTTTCGAGCACTACATGGTTCCGGCGGCGACCGTTCGCCTCAAGCAAGGTTTTGGGCGGCTCATCCGCAGCAGCAACGATCGAGGTCTGGTGGCGGTGCTGGACGGTCGAGCTGCATCGACCCGCTACGGGGCCACGATTCTCTCAGCACTTCCACCCGCGACGCGGATCGAGCACCTCGAAGACTTGGACCTCTTCTTCGCCGCGAGAGATGGTTCGTGAAGCGCCTAGCGCAGAGGCGGTCTCGTTCGCAACGGTGCGTGTAGCGGCGGGAGCGCGCAGCTGCGCGATCTCATTGTGCTCGCTTGGGATGACAGTCTCTACGGATCGGTCGGCTATCGGAAATCCCGTGCAAGCAATTCTCGGCGGTAAGGTCCTCCCGCCGCCTACTGCCTTTGGAGGCGACTAGCCGAAATTGGCGCGGTGCGAGCTATTCATAAGTCGCGGAAGACTAGGGATAGCTTTGGACGCATGACCCGCTGGCATCGCTGACCATTGACTGCATGGTGTACGATTTCTTGCCGAACTTGTCGTTTGCCATGTCAACCCAGGCGCACGCGTCGGCTATCTCGCCGTTGACGCCCCACCACGCGGTGAACGCATCCGGGTCCGTGATCGTTTCGCCGTATTCGTGTCCGGCAAAAATCGTCATCCCTTCGTCCTTGCCGCTCTCGTCCGAAGGCGGGGTTATGATGTTCGCGCCACACTTTTTGCCGGTGCGGGCATCCGTCATGTAGGGCAGATTTGAGTAAGGAACCAAGTTCTTATTGTAAAATGTCTCGCTGTGGTACGAGCACCAAACTGTGCCGAAATCAGCTTCGCTGTGATTGTGCGGGGTCGCTATAACGTACACTCCGTTAGGATCGTAACCAAAGTGGCCAACCGCCTTTAACGCCTCGGCCGCGACCTGGGCATCGGTGGGGTACCTTGCGATGGGAGAGTCGTCGTTCCAACTCCCGCCGTACTGATTCGACGCGTTGGTGATGTAGATCTGCTTGCCGTGTGACTTTTCGTAGTACTGCGTCTCGATATTGCTGTGAGCGCTGCCGCCCACGTTCTTCGTGTATGCTTCGAGCAAGGGCTGCAGGTGCTGCGCGTCTCCGTACTTCTTGTAATCCCAAAATACGAGGTAGAATTTCGGCGCGACGATCACCGTGCCGCCTGGTTGGTACGGCACGTACGGCACCAAAGGTCCGACACTCCGCGAACTCCCTTGCGCGAGCGCATAGTGCGGCCGACGGTAGAGCACGCCTCCGGCATAGATCCAGTCCGGGCTGTTGGAAACCGCGACGGGGATGGCTTTCCCACTCGCACCGCACCCCGGCAGGGCGAGGGCAGCCAGGACCCCCAGTGCACCGGCAAATTGAAAGATCTTATTCACGGGCGCCAGCTTCGGCCTTGAGAACGCAATACCATTGCGGTTACGGTTTACTGGTAACTGAGTCGCGCCTCGGCGACGATGCGTGGGCCATCCATTAAGGCGAGCTGATCCATGCGATGACTCTCCGGCAAGTAGAGCATCGCGAGGTCGCCACGGGGAATCGCGTTGCCGAGCATCGTGTGCCGGCCATCGTGCATCCAAGCGACTTGCAGCGTCTTCGATGCATCGCGTATCAGGATGACGTACCACGAGCCATCGGGCGCGTACATCACTTTGGCGGCGGGCTGACCGTTCACGTCGCGAAACATCGCCGTGCGATGAGGCGCGTTGGCTACGCGATCCATCACGGCATTCTGAGCGAGCATTGCGCCATGCATGGCGCGGCTCTGGTTCCAGAAGTACGCCGATGGCAAGAGCCCCAGCAGAAATGCGGCTGCGACTGCCACGCCGAGTGGCCAGAAAGAACGAATGCGCGGCCTCGCGATCGCTTGGGGTGCGGGTCCGTGAAGCGTTCGTTCGACCCGGGTCGCCAACTCGGGTGGTGCCTCGCGCTGTATCTCCGTCGAGGCCAGCAGCGCGACGTCGCGTTCGGCCGCGCCGACCAGCCGCGTGCAGCGCGAACAGACGCGCAGATGCGCCTCGAGCGAGGCCCTTTCGGACTCATCGAGCAGACCGAGCGCATAGAGGGCTGCCTGGTCTTTGATGTGCTCGTCGGTCATTGCCGGTCACCAGCGGCGGAGGCGGTTTCTAGTGCTCGCGCGAGCTTGTGAAGGCCGAGGTTGATGCGACCCTTGATGGTGCCCAGTGGCTGCTGGAGCTCCGAAGCGATCTCGGTATGCGTCTTGCCCTCGTAATACGCCATCTCGAGCGCGAGACGCTGTTCGTCGGGAAGTCCGTGCAATGCGCGCCGCACGCGGTCGCTTTCGATCGGATCGGCAACCTTCAGCTCTTCGGGTTCGGGCGCTAACGCGGCAAGTCGCTGGTCCAGCCGCGCTCTGCGAGCATCGCGGCGCCGGCGCGAAATCGCGTCGTTGCGCGTGCATACGACCAGGAAACTCCGCAGATTTCCGCGTGTGGGCGAGTACGGTTGAGGCGATCGCCAAAGCTTGGCGATAGTGTCGTGAACGCAGTCTTGCGCCTCTTCGCTATTGGCGAGCACGTTATATGCGGTCGAATAAAGCAGCGACGCGTATCGTTGATAGGCTTCGCTGAAAGCCCAGCGTTCGTGGGCCGCGAATGCTACCGCCAGAGCCTCATCGCTACTTGGCGCAGGCATGATGGGGCGCGGCCTTCGACGCCACCGCAGCGCAAGGCCTGGAGCGACCGCAGGCGGGGTGACATGCGCGATCGTCATCCTTAGAGAACGCCCGTCGCGGGCGCTGCGGATGCGTGCCCGGGTAGCGCAAGGCCATTCTCGCTACTCTTCCTGCGTGACCTCGGTTTTTGCGCGTTCTTGAAGCTCCTTAACAACCGTTGAGTCGGCAAGCGTGGTGGTGTCGCCGAGCGTACGCCCCTCGGCGATGTCGCGCAAGAGGCGCCGCATGATTTTGCCGCTGCGAGTCTTTGGAAGTTCCTGCGTGAACGTCACGTACTTGGGACGCGTGAACTTGCCGAGCTTTGCCGCGACGTGATCGCGCAACTCGTCGGCAAACTCTGGCGAGCCGCTCTGGCCGCCCTTGAGCGAAACGAAGGCATAGATGGCTTGACCGGTCATTTCGTCGAACTTTCCGCAGACGGCGGCTTCCGCAACTGCCGGGTGGTCGACCAGCGCGCTCTCGACCTCGGTCGTGGAGATGCGGTGCCCGCTCACGTTCATGACGTCGTCGATGCGCCCCATGAACCAGTAGTTGCCCTCGGCATCGCGGCGCCCGCCGTCGCCCGCGAAATACGCGGGGGGGAACCTCGACCAATACGTCTGCACGTACCGCTCGTCATCGCCCCAAATGCCGCGTAGCATTCCTGGCCACGGCCGAGTCAGTACAACGTAACCGCCTCCACCGCGCGGTACCGATTCACCGCGATCGTTGACAACGTCGGCAGCGATGCCTGGCAAAGGCCGTGTGGCGCTCCCCGGTAGCAGCGTCGTCACGCCCGGCAGGGGCGAGATCATAATACCGCCCGTCTCCGTCTGCCACCACGTGTCGACAACCGGTACGCGGTTGCCCCCGATCCACTCACGGTACCAAATCCACGCTTCCGGATTAATCGGTTCGCCGACGGTTCCGAGCAGCCGCAACGAGGAGAGATCGTGTCCAGCCGGATACTGGGTCCCCCACTTCATGAAGGTGCGGATTGCGGTCGGCGCGGTGTAGAGGATCGTGACGCCGTAACGCTCGACGATTTCCCAAAACCGATCCTTGTCGGGATAGTCCGGCGTGCCCTCGTACATGACGCTGGTTGCGCCGTTCGCAAGCGGTCCATAGACAACGTACGAATGACCGGTGACCCACCCGATATCGGCGGTGCACCAGTAGACGTCGCGATCTTCCTTCAGGTCGAAGACCAGCTCGTGCGTCATCGTCACGTGAGTGAGGTATCCGGCGGTCGTGTGCTTAATGCCCTTCGGCTTGGCCGTCGTGCCGCTGGTGTACAGAAGGAAGAGCAAATCTTCAGCGTTCATCGACTCGGGCTCGCACTGCGTGGCTTGTCCGGCAACGACCTCGTCCCACCAAAAGTCGCGTCCTTCGTGCATGAAAACCGGGTCACCAACGCGCCGCGCAACCACGCAATGTTTGACCGACGGCGTGCGTTCCATGGCGATGTCGCAGTTGCGTTTGAGCGGGACCTTGGCTCCGCGCCGCCAGCCGAAATCGGCGGTAATGAGCGCCACGCATTGGGCATCGTTGACGCGGTCCACGATCGATTCCGGGGAGAAGCCGCCGAAGATCACCGAGTGAGCTGCCCCGATCCGAGTGCAGGCCAGCATTGCGACCGGAAGCTCCGGGATCATGGGCATATAGATCGCTACGCGGTCCCCCCGTGTGACGCCGAGCTTGCGCAATCCATTGGCGAATCGGTTGACGTCGTCGAGCAGCTGTCGATAGGTGATCGTGCGGCGATCGCCCGGCTCCCCTTCGTAGTAGTAAGCGATCTTGTCACCTCGTCCGGCGCGGACGTGACGGTCCAGGCAGTTAACCGAAACGTTGAGCTCACCGTCGCCGAACCACCTCGCAAACGGTTCGTTCCATTCGAGCGTGATGGTAAAGGGCTTGATCCATTCCAGCTTGCGCGCCCAGCTGGCCCAAAACGCGCGATAATCGTGCTCGGCCTGCGCGTAGATCTCCGCCTTTGCGTTTGCTTGGGCAGCGAACTCAGGGGACGGCGGGAAGCGCCGGCTCTCCTCAAACAAGGCCTCGATCGCAGAGCTCGTCATGCCCAGCGAATTACCTAGGCTGTTTAGTCATGCCTGCCGAACGTGAAACGTGCTGAACATGTACTCTGCACTCATCCTCGCGGCGCTGATCGCGCGCGCAACCGGGCTCGACACGATTCGCTACGATGCGCCGCCGCCGAACTTCGCGATTCCCACAGCGCGGGGCACCGGACATCTCTCCGACCTTCGCGGGAAAGTTGTAGTCATCGACTTTTGGGCTAGTTGGTGCCACGTCTGCACGGACGAACTCAAAAACTTCGTGCGCGCTCGCCAGACCTTTGGCCCGCAGGTTGCGGTGGTCACCATATCCCAGGAGATGCCCCAAGTGGCGGGCGGCTACTTGCGCCTTTGGAATCTCGCCCTACCGCTCGTGCCCGATTTGAGCGGGAACATCTTTCGCACTTACTCGGTCTCCAAAATCCCCGTGACCCTTGTGGTCGATCCGGCTGGAGACGTCTCATACGTATCGGTCGGGGGGTTGAGTTGGGACGAGCTATCGGGGGCAATCGAGCGAGCGCAGGCTAGTGTTCCAGCTAGCACTCCCGGGGCGGGAGTGCTACAGTAGCGGGGTGATAGACAGCAGCGGCCTTGGAAAACGCAAGGCTTATATACTGGCCACGGTGGTCTATGAGTACGTCGCCACGGCCGAGCCGGTCGGCTCCAACTCGCTGACCCAAAAGTATAACCTTGGGATAAGCTCGGCGACCGTCCGCAACGAGATGGCCGAGCTCGAAGCGAGTGGTTACCTTGTCCAGCCGCACACCTCGGCGGGACGGATCCCTTCGGATGCCGGCTACCGCACCTATGTGGATAGCCTGATGCAGCCCGAAGAGCTCACGACCGGCGAGCGTCGCCGGATCCGGGACGAACTCTGCGATGCCACCCGCGAGCTCGACGAGATCATCGATCACACGACCCGTCTGCTGGGACGCCTTTCCAACAATTTGGCGTTCGTGACCAAGCCGCAACAAGAGACTCAGAGCTTCAAACATATCCAGTTGATTTGGCTCTCGCCGCATACCGGCGTGGCAATCGTGGTTACGTCGCTCGGCGTTACCGCGCAGAGCCTGTTCGAGCTGGGGGCCGAAGTGCACCCCGACGATCTCACCCGTTTTTCCAACGCGCTCAACGCTCGTTTTGCCAACCGCTCGCTGCGCGAGGTAACAGAGAACGAGATCTTACGAGCCGCGCACGAAGCGGGAGTTTCCGACGACTTACGCAGCGCGGTGGTCGCGGCTTGTTTATCGGCGCGATCGAGCGAACAACCAACTATTGCGGCCGCCGGCGCACAAAATCTGCTCGACCAGCCGGAGTTTCAGGACTTGCGCAAGCTGCGCTCGATCCTGCGCATCGTCGAGGAGCAGAAGACACTTTACCAGATCGTCGCGGACGCGATGAATGCCGAGACGGCCAGCGTCAAGATCGGTCACGAGCTCGGCAGCGAAGAGCTAGCCGATCTTTCGGTCGTGACCGTGCCCTACCGCTTCGGACCCAACGCGCTCGGAATGCTCTCGATCCTGGGGCCCAGGCGGATGCCGTACGCGCGGCTGCTGGCGTTGGCTTCGGGTACGGCCGAAACGTTAAGCCGGCGACTCTCGGACGTCGAACACATCCCAGAAGCGTAAGATGCCCACGAGGGATTACTACGACGTCCTTGGCGTTGCTCGCAACGCTTCAGGGGAGGAGATCAAACGAGCTTATCGAGCGCTTGCGCGCGAACAGCACCCCGACGTCGCACAAGATAAATCGAACGCCGAGCACCGCTTCAAGGAGATCAACGAAGCCTACGCGGTGCTCTCCGACGTGAACAAGCGTGCGCAATACGACCGGTTCGGGGTCACCGGCAACGGTGCGTCAAGCGGTTTCGGGGACTTCGGCTTTGGCAACGGATCTTTCGGCGACATCTTCGAGATGTTTTTCGGGAACATTCGCGACACCGGTCACGTGCATCGTGCCGGGCCCGAGCGTGGTTCCGATCTGCGCTTCGATCTCGAGATCGCGCTCGAAGACGCGTTCAACGGCGCCAGCCGGGAGATCGTTTTCGACCGCCTCGCGCCTTGCGGCGTTTGTAAAGGGAGCGGCGCCAAAGCGGGAACGATGATCGTGCCGTGCGACCGTTGCGGCGGCAACGGAATGGTGCGATCCGTGCGTCAAACCCCGCTCGGACAGATGGTCACGCAGTCGGCCTGTCCGCGTTGCAAAGGCGAAGGACATGTGATCCAGCAGCCCTGCGAACACTGCGCCGGCCGCGGCCGGCGTGAGACCGAGTCGCGGCTGGGGGTTACGATTCCAGCCGGTGTCGACGACGGCTCGCGCATTCGCATCGCGGGCAATGGCGAGGCTGGAACCCACGGCGGGCCACCCGGCGATCTCTACGTTTATTTGAGCATCGCGGCCCATCCGATTTTCAAGCGCGACGGCCGGGACACGTTTGTTGAAGTGCCCGTGAGCTTCCCTCAAGCGGCGCTGGGCGCAACGATCGACGTACCCTCGCTAAGCGGTGACCTGGGGCTCACACTGACGCCCGGAACGCAATCGGGAACGACGTTTCGGCTGCGCGGGTATGGCATGCCGACGGTGCGCGGGTCGCAGCGCGGCGACCACCACGTTACCGTGCATGTGGGCGTACCGACGAAGCTGAACCGGCGTCAACGCGACTTGTTGGAAGAGTACGCCAGCGCCGGCGGCGATGCCGTCGAGGAGCGCACCTTCTTCGAGCGCGTGAAGGACGCATTTCGTCCCGAGTGAGCTAACGGAAGGTGAACGCTCGTCGATTCTTTGTTGAAGGAGCGAGAGAAGTCGGCGGCATCGTCGAGATCGGCGGAGGAGACGCGCACAAAATCGCTCACGTCCTGCGGTTGCAACCGGGGGATCGCATCGAGGTCATCGATTCCAGCGCGACCGCTTTTGCGGCTTCGATCGACCAACTTGGAGAAGTCGTCTGCGCGAAGCTTCTGGAAACGATCGGCGCGCAGCGCGTTGACGGTACCGCCTTGCAAATCGAGGTTGCACAGGCCGTGCCAAAAGGACGGCGCATGGAGTTCGTGGTTGAGAAGGGCACGGAGCTCGGAGCCGCTGCCTTCCTTCCCTTCTACTCTGAGCGAAGTGTCGGACGCGACGTCGGCGCTGAGAAGCTCGCCCGATGGCAGCGGCTGGCTTACAGCGCGGCGCAGCAATGCGGGCGCCGGAACGTGCCCGAAATTCGCGACCCGCTGCGGTTTGACGAACTGTTGGAATGTTTCAGCAACTACGAGGCGGTGCTTTTTGCGTGGGAACTGGCACCCCAGATCCCGTTGCGCGAGCGACTGCCGGCCGTGCTTCCAGCGGCGGGGCGGGTGCTTATCGTGGTAGGGCCCGAAGGCGGCTTTACGCACGCCGAAGCGGAAAGCGCAGGCGAGCGTGGCGCGGCGCTGCTGTGGCT
The DNA here is from genome assembly GCA_049696515.1 of Candidatus Cybelea sp. GTDB lineage: Bacteria > Vulcanimicrobiota > Vulcanimicrobiia > Vulcanimicrobiales > Vulcanimicrobiaceae > Cybelea. The sequence goes on from JBAVTZ010000125.1 coordinate 20,881, forward strand.
TGGCCCGCGCATTCTTCGGACCGATACCGCCGCCATGGCGCTGCTGGCGGTGATTGGTGCCTTCGCGTCGTAGAAACACCAATTGCGCATGTCAATCCCCTTCTCGATCGTGATTCCAACCTACAACGAGGCCGACGGCATCGAAAAGCTGCTCCGCGCGCTGGTCGATGTCTTTCACACGCACGGCCTTGATGGCGAGATCATCGTGGTGGACGACAACTCGCCGGACCGCACCGGCGATGTTGTGGAGAGACTTTCGCGTGAATTGCCGGTTCGCTGCCTCCACCGCGGCGGAAAGCTGGGCTTGTCGAGTGCCGTCATCGATGGTTGGCGGCTCGCTCGCAGCGAGTCGGTCGCGTTGGGCGCGATGGACGCCGACTTTAGCCACGACGTCAACGCGCTGCCTAAAATGGTCCAAGCATTGGAATCGGGCGAGTACGGCTTAGCGGTCGGTAGTCGCTACGTACCGGGGGGCGGTATTGCGAATTGGCCGCTACATCGTGTGATAACGTCACGTGTCGCCTGTTGGCTCGCGCGGCCGTTGACGCGGGTCAAGGATGTAACCAGCGGCTACTTTCTCGTTCAGCGGGATGCGCTCGCCGGCGCCCGGCTCGATCCGATCGGCTTCAAAATCGGGCTCGAAGTAATTGCCAAAGCCCGCTATGGAAAGGCAGTTGAGATTCCCTATGTCTTTACCGATCGGGTCGCGGGCACGTCCAAGCTCAACGAAAAAGAAATTTTGAACTATCTCAAACAACTGGGCCGGCTTTACGCGGCCTGGCTCGTTCCGCCGGTTGCCGAGGAGCGTAAGGCCTGATGCGGGAGTGGCGTCCAACTCGTCGCGGTAAAGACGTTCCGGCTGCGGACGCCGCGTTGTGGAGTAAGTGTCCCAAGTGCGGCGAGGTGCTCTATCGGCGCGACCTAGCCGCAAATCTCTACGTCTGCACTCGCTGCACCTATCACTTCCGCATGGGAGCCTACGACCGTATCGACTCGATTGCGGATGGCGATTTCGTTGAAATCGGCAACCAGATCGCCTCGGGCGATCCGTTGGGTTGGTCGGACAAGAAGTCTTATCCGGCCAAACTCAGCGCCGACCGCGAGCGTAGCGGGCTTTCGGAATCGGTCGTCTGCGGCTTCGCAACGATTGGCGGGATCCCGGTCGGGCTGGGCGTGATGGATTTTCATTTCCGGGGCGGCACGATGGGGCGGGTGACCGGCGAGCGAATCACGCTTCTGCTCGAAGAAGCGCGGCGCCGCCACGTGCCCTGCGTGATCTTTGCGGCCTCCGGCGGCGCCCGGATGGAAGAGGGCATGCTCGCGCTGATGCAGATGGCGAAGACGACCGCCTCCGTCGCTCGTTTCATGGAGGAAGGTAACTTCTTCCTCGTGGTGCTGACCGATCCAACCACGGGCGGCGTTTCGGCATCATTTGCGTTCCAAGCCGACGTGATCGTGGCGGAGTCGAAGGCCATGATCGGTTTCGCTGGGCGGCGCGTGATCGAACAAACGATTCGTCAACGTTTGCCCGATCAGTTCCAGACGGCCGAGTTTTTGCTTGAGAAAGGCGCCATCGACATGGTCGTCGACCGCCGCAACCTCAAAGAGACGCTGGTGCGACTGCTCCAGTATGTTGCGCATGAGCAATAACATCATCGTCGAACGCGAAAAGGGTCTAGTCCAGCTCGAGCGACGTATCGCCGAGCTCCGTGAGGTGTCGGCGGCGCAACCGCTCGATATGTCGGCGGAGATCGCCGCGCTCGAGCAAAAGTACCAAGAGATTTTGCACGAGCTGTTCGGCACGCTGTCGCCGTGGGAGAAAGTGCATATGGCACGTCATCCCAACCGGCCGACTTCGCTCGACTATATTTCTCGCTTCGATCGGTTTGATGAGCTGCACGGCGATCGGTACTATCGCGACGACCCGTCGATCGTTGGTGGCTTCGGATTCCTACGATCGCACGCAGTCATGGTCCTCGGACAACAAAGAGGCCGCGATACTAAAGAGAATCTGCGCCGTAATTTCGGGATGCCGGCGCCGGAAGGCTATCGTAAGGCCAGCCGGCTCGCCCGGCTCGCGACGCGCTTGGGCCTGCCGATCGTCACCTTCGTGGATACGAAGGGAGCCGATCCCGGGATAAGCTCCGAGGAGCACGCTCAGTCGGAGGCGATCGCCACGTGCCTGCAGGTCTTTACGACGGCACGCGTGCCGATCGTCGCTACCGTCGTCGGCGAGGGCGGTTCGGGCGGCGCGCTGGCACTCGCAATCGCAGACCGCCTCCTGATGCTGGAGCATAGCACCTATTCGGTCGCGTCGCCGGAGGGCTGCGCAGCGATCTTGTGGTCGGATGCGAGCAAGGCGGAAGAAGCGGCAGCCCGGTTGAAGTTGACCGCCGATGACTTGCGCCGCTTCGGAATCGTGGACGAAATCGTGCCTGAACCACTTGGCGGCGCGCACCGAAGTTCCGAAGAGATCGTGACGCAAACGCTCGACGCCATCGACGCGGCGCTGGCTTATCTGACGACGCTGCCTCCGGAAAGACTCCTAGAGGAGCGATATCGAAAATATCGGCGGATGGGAGAATGGCAGACCGAGGGTTTGGAACCGATCGGGACGGTCCACTGAAGCATCGCACGCGCCCGAGACTCCGTCTCGCCGGTCGCCTCACCGCGACGGCAATAGTGGTGCTCGTCGTCACGCTGGTGGTCGTGCAGTTCGCTCGAGCGATCGGCGAGAATGTTGCTGCGGCGCACGAGCTCTCTTCGATTCACGCCGAGATCACGGCGCTTGAAGCGCGGCGCGACGATCAGCGTCGCGAGCTGCGTCGCCTCCGCGATCCGCAGGGAGTCGTTCCCGAGATTCACGATCGTTTGCGTCTGGTGCGCCCCAACGAAGCCATTATCTTCGTTTCGCCCCAACCGGCTTCGTCCACCGCCCCGTGAATCAAACCTCCGGCGGTATCGTCATTAACCTCAATGCGTACGGCGCGACCGTCCGTCTCGACGACGGCGATCTTGCGAGCGCGAGCGCTGCCGACGTTGAAAGCCATCGCGATCAGTATCAGCGCTCGCTGGTGCGACGCAAACGCCTTGCATTCGAGGTGCGGCGCGCCGGACGTCGTTGCGCCGTCTCGCTTGCGCCTCAGATTCGCGACGAAGAGTTAGAAGAACAGATTGCATCGTACCTCAAGAGCACCGAGGAATGGGAACCGGCCGATGGTTTACCGGCGGCCGAGCGCCATTTCTTGCGCAAGAAGCGGCGCGCGGCGCTCTTTGAAGCTAAGCACGTGCCCTAAGCGGCTGTCGGGAAAAATCAGTTGAGCAAACGCTACGCGATCGTTTCGATCGGCACGAATTCCACTCGACTCGTTTTAGCCGACGTCGAGCCCGATGATCCGCGTATCGAGCTCGTCCGCGCCGTCGGTACGCGAATTGGCGAAGGTCTAGGCGAGCATGGGCGGCTAGGTGACGAGCCGATGCAACGAACGCTTGACGCCATCGGGCAGTTTCAGCGCGCAATTAGAGGCCATTACGTTCGGCTTTTTGCGGTGGCGACGAGCGCGCTGCGACGAGGCGAAAACGGCGAAGCGTTCGGAAGTCGCGTACAGGAGCTGCTAGGCGTTCCGCTGCGCGTGCTCTCCGGCGAAGAAGAGGCCGCGGCCTCATATCGCGGGGCGCTGGCAGCTTTAGGAACGCTACGCGGCGAACGTGTCGGCGTGGTGGACGTCGGTGGCGGCAGCACGGAGTTTGCGTCGGGTGATTCGTCCGAACCGGAGAAGGTCATCTCATGCGAGATCGGCGCCGTGCGCCTGACCGAAGCGGTACCGGCCCTGGCCGGGCGGGATGCTACGGTCGACGATGCGGTCGTCGCGCAAGCGCGCAGCATCGCGCGTGAGGCACTCAAGCCGCTGACCGAGTGCGCTGCCGTCGAACGCCTTGCCTTGGTCGGAGGTAGTGCGACGACCACGGCCGCGATTATACGCGGACGCAGAACGCTATTAACCGCGCACTCGATGACGCGCGCGGATCTGCAGCGCACGCTAGGGCGCTTGCTCAGCATGCAGCTTGAAGAGCGTAAGGCCATCGTCGGAATGAAACCGCAGCGAGCGGACATTCTTCCAGCCGGAATTATCGTGCTCGATACGGCGCTTGAAATCGTGGGTCTGGACCAGGCGGTCGCCACGACCAACGATTTGCTGCTCGGCATTCTTTTGCAGGAGCGCGACGCTGCAGGACAACGGCCGCCGGGCCCCGCAGCCTCGGGAACGCGAAGGGGATTTCGTCCATGAACGATAGTGGGATACGCGGACACATCGAAGACTTGGTAGCCGAGGAGCACCGTCTGCTCGAACACGGCGAGAGCGGCCGCCTGAAAACCGAGGACCGCGCGCGCCTCGATGCAATTTCGGTACAACTCGACCAGTATTGGGACTTATTACGCCAGCGTCGCGCCCGCCGCGGCGCCGGCCAGGATCCGGGCGTCGCGCAGATCCGCGATGAAGAGGTCGTCGAACACTACCAGCAGTAAGGGTCGCGCCGGCGCCTGCCATGGGATGGTGGTGGAATAGGCAGACACGACGGACTTAAAATTCGTTGCTCGAAAGAGCATCCGGGTTCGACCCCCGGCCATCCCATGAAAATCGCCCTTATTTTACAGGCGTCTTAGAGCAGTCGATTCGCCAGGGTGGCCATTTGGTGGCCGTGCCGTGTCGCGACCTGCCGGATTTGGCCCGACCGCATCGCCGCAAAGGAGTGGTGGCATTTCCGGACTTATGTGTAGGGCGGCAACTGATAACAGCTATTAAGACCGCGACCAGGCGAAAAGCATCAACCACTAACACGTATGCATCGCTCGATAAACCCCTAGATAAGATGGTGAACGTACGCTACTTGACGTAATGGCGTTGCATCCGTTCGAGACTCAGAGAGATTCATGGTCACGCAAGAACTCTCCAACGATATCCGAGCCGCGTTATCCGAGGGGTTATCGGAGCTAGAGGCGCGTCTCTTTATGGGGTACTTGAGACTAGCCTATGCAGCCATCGCCGAGGAAATAGGGTAAGCGGCTAAAAGAAGCTCGACAATGGCCTCCAAAGAGTAAAGAAGAAGGTCGAGAAAAACCTAGCTAAAGTCGAGTTTTGCTAGCTGATATCACTTTCGCTAGGACACTTGCCCCATGCGGGACGTGAGCACTTTGGCTCAGTTTCAAGGCAGGTCCACGCGCATAACTTGATGACCGTGCTAAACTAAATGCTGCGCCGCAAAGCGGTTGCATTCATGGAGCGAGATATGAAGAGTTTGAACTCTGGTGCGTTTGGCATTTGCGTAGCGGTCGCAATGCTCGCCGGTTGCGGTCCAAGTACTAACTCGATGCCTTTAGAAAACCCGGGCAATACGTCCGCGTCATTCTTGTCGCGACCGCCCGCACCAGTGGCGCCTTCGAGATCGCGCTATAGCGAGAACGTCCTTTACAGATTCAGAGGCAAGAACGGTTCAAAACCTTATGCTGGTCTGATCTTCGACAACAAAGGCGCGCTATATGGCACGACTTCTGAAGGCGGGGCGTACGGCGCGGGCACTGTCTTCAGGCTAACGCCATCAGCATCAGGTTATACCGAGAGCTTCCTTTACAGCTTCACCGGCTATTCTGACGGTTTGGCGCCGCAGGCCGGTCTAATTTCCGACAAAGAGGGTGCGCTTTACGGCACGACCGCTTTCGGAGGGAGTAATAAGGGCGGCACCGTCTTCAAGTTGACGCCCTCAGGCTC